>CALECF010000165.1 GCA_937948705.1 uncultured Anaerosolibacter sp.
ATTCATCCTAAAGAAGGAACCGCCGCTATTGCTGCAATTGAGTACATGGATAAAACTACCTTAAAGTATATACAAGAATTAAAGGAAGTAGCAACGAAGTTAAAAGATCTTCCAGATGTAGACGAAAATGTGGTTGGAATCATCTATTTAGAGATTTGTGGGGATCAAGAGGGGGACATTGAAAAGGTTGCTGAGAAATTGATGGAGTTAGCCGCTGAATTTGGAAGTGATCCTGATGCTACATGGGCAGTGTCAGAAGAAAATGAAATAGAGAAAATCCACGCATTTCGGCATGCGGCTCCTGAATCTATCAATGTTGTAGTAGAAAAGGCAAGATTAATCGATGCACGAATAACAAAGCTAGGGACAGATATAACCTTTGAGGGAAAATCATTTAAAGATCTTATTGAAAGGTATCAAGGAGATGCAAATCATGAGGGATTAGAAATCGCTATTTTCGGACACGTAGCCGATAACCATGTTCATGTTAATATCCTTCCGAAGGATTATGTAGACTATTGCAAAGGAAAAGAAATCATTGAAAAATGGTCAATAGAGGCTGCAAAGCAAAATGGAAAAATCTTCACAGAACATGGCATTGGAAAAGTTAAGAAAGAGCTCTTTCAGAGAGTAACCCATAAGCGTGTTCTAAACGAAATGAAAAGCTTAAAAAAGCAATTAGATCCTCAAGGAATATGGAATCCAGCCAATATGTTTGATTAATCGGAGCAGAAATAAAGAAAGCGCTTTTAAGAAATGAGGGTATGCCTTGAAAATAGCAGTATGTATTAAGCAAGTACCAGCAAGTAACGAGGTAGAAATGGATCTAAAAACCGGGGTTCTGATGAGAGACAGTAAGGCTACGAAGATGAATCCCTACGATCTTTCTGCTATAGAAGCGGCATTACAGTTGAGGGAAACCTATGGTGGGTGGGTTACATCCTTTACCATGGGGCCTAAAAGTGCTAAAGAGGTACTAATCCATAGTTTCTCCATGGGGGTTGATGACGGAGTCCTGCTTACGGATTTTAAGTTTGCAGGTGCAGATGTTTATGCAACGTCGTACACCTTGGCCAATGGTATGAGCATGGTTGATGATTATGATCTGATCATATGTGGCAAGCAGACAACAGACGGAGATACAGGTCAAGTCGGCCCATCCTTAGCAGAGCATTTAGGTATTCCACACGTCTATAGTGTATCCTCTATTGACAATGTGGAAGGAGAACAAATATTTATTACAGAACAATTAGGGAATAAAAAAATCCAGTTAAAAATAGATATGCCCTGTTTGTTGGTAATTCATCAAGAAGCTTTTCGACCACGATTGCCCTCTTTAAAGCTCAAACTATTATCAAAGAAAAAGCCAATAACGGAACGATCCCTTAAAGATATGAAAGACAAAACTCCCTTAAGATATGGATTAAATGGTTCGCCAACACAGGTGGAAAGAATATTTTTGCCAGAGAAAACCACTCACCAAGAGGTCTTAACTGGGGATGCAGATACGCTTACTCTTGAAATTTTTAATCGATTAAAACAGTATAGGCTGATATAAGGGTGTTCTGTTATTACAGGAAGCTTCATTACATAAGCGGGGTGATTCTTTGCAGGAACTTCAAGTAGATAAAGATAGATGTAATCTCTGCGGTAAATGTGTATCGACCTGCTTTTTCAATGCCTTAGAAATTCAGGAGAACAGATTAATGATTGAGGACACATGTACACTATGTGGAATGTGCATAGATGCTTGTCCTGAAGCCGCGATAACCATTGATAAAATACGAAGAAACAAAATCAATAAAGGTGAATGGCAGGGAATTTTAGTTTATGTAGAGCATGACAATGGAGAGATCCATCCTATTACCTATGAATTGATTGGAAAAGCCTTGGATTTAGCCAAGTCTTTAGCCTATAAGGTCTACTGTTTATTGATTGGAAATGGTGTGAAAGAAAGTGCAAAAGTATTGATGTATTATGATGTTGAAAAAGTTTTTATATATGAACATGAAGCGTTTACAGAGTATAAGGAAGATATTTATACAAATACCTTTGAAGCTTGTATAAATATGATAAAACCCTCTATTGTTCTAGTCGGTGGAACTGAAGTTGGAAAATCCCTTGCCCCTTCCGTTGCGACTCGATTTCATACAGGACTCACCGCAGATTGCACTGAGTTAGAGGTAAAGGAAAATTCTGATTTAGTACAGATAAGACCCGCCTTCGGTGGAAATATTATGGCACAGATTATTACTGAAAATCACCGTCCGCAGTTCGCTACTGTAAGATATAAGGTTATGGATGAGGCAAAAAAACAAGAGGGACTGAGAGCTAATTTGGTCATATGCTCTTTACAGGGTGAGAAGTTAAGATCAAAAATAGAGATCATAAATACCTATGAGTGGGGTAAAGCCGAAGGGATTACAGAAGCAAAAGTGTTGGTTGTTGCAGGACAAGGATTTAAGAGAAAAGAAGATTTGTGGATGACAAAAGAGTTAGCAAATCTACTCAATGGGCAATTAGCTTCATCGAGAGCATTAGTGGAAAAAGGATGGATGCCTTATGAAAGGCAAATTGGATTATCTGGAAAGACGGTAAAACCTGAAGTGATCATCACCTGTGGTGTTTCTGGAACAATCCAGTTTATGTCTGGCATGAAGGGAAGTACAAATATTATCGCTATAAACTCAGACAAGGATTGTCCTATTTTCAAAATAGCTCACCATCCTATTTGTGGAGATATATATGAAATACTTCCAAAATTGATTGGAAAAATAAAAGAGAAAAGTTAGAGTGTCTGGCCCCAAAGACAGAAGCGATATACACGTCCAGTCAATTTTAAACCTTGCAGAGGAAAACGTATTCATTCCACTTCCACTATTTTTATTAAAAAAATGCTTGGAGATTCATGAGAGAGGGGGGATGTGTTGGGATTAACATGATCGGGCACGGATCTTCTGGATGAGAAGACTGTGCGAAAGGAATAAACTATTAAAGGGGAGGTTGTAATATGAGTACACCATTAAAAAGTAACAGTATTAGGCCGCTAGTATTCTTTCCAGCATTCATATTATTAGTTTTAGCAATTATATTGAACTTTACAAGTCCAGAAGCATTTTTGAGAGTTACCACAGCAGCAAAAGATTTCATGACCGTTCAATGTGGGTGGATGTTTAGCTGGGCAGGTGTTTTATGTGTAGTAACCGTTATTGGCGCTTATTTCTCGCCTTTAGGAAAGGTGAAAATAGGTGGACCTGACGCGAAACCACTCCTTAAGAAATCTTCCTGGTTTGCAGTTACATTATGTACAACGATTGCTGCAGGAATTCTTTTCTGGGGAACAGCAGAACCTATTTGGCATCTTGCATATCCGCCGGCGTCTTTAGGAATAGAGCCAATGTCTCCCGCGGCAGCGAAGTTTGCTATGGAAACCCTTTATCTTCATTGGACATTTATTCCATATGCATTTTATGCAGTACCGACCATTGTATTTGCTTTTGCATACTACAATATGAAAAGGCCTTTTAGTGTGGGCTCGCAAATATCACCGATTGTTGGGAAACGTGATCAAAGTAAATTAGACATGGGTATTGATGCAGTTATTTTATTTGCAGTGGCAGCAGGAATATCCGCTTCTTTTGGAACCGCTGTTATGAATATGGGTGGCGGAATCAATGCGCTACTGGGTATTGATAATAACAAAGCTTTATGGATTGTCATTACGATCATTGGAACCATTGCCTTTATCATTTCATCCGGGACAGGTCTGATGAAGGGGATTCGAATTTTATCAGACATCAACGTATATATTTATTATGTTATATTAGGCGCTCTTGTTTTACTAGGACCTACTGTTTATATGTTTAGTTCTGGAACTGAAGCTTTTGGTGGTTTTCTATCAGGTATGTTTGACAAAGCATTGTTCACGGGTACGTTGGCTGGGGATAGCTGGGCAACCGGTTGGACAACATTTTATTGGTCAAACTGGATGGCATGGGCCCCAGTAACCGCGGTTTTCCTAGCAAGAATTGCGTATGGGTACACTGTAAAAGAAGTAATCACAATGAATTTCCTAATTCCGAGTGCATTCAGTGCAGTATGGATGACGATTCTTGGTGGTAGCGCAATCAATTTCCAAATGACAGGTAAAGTAGATATCTTAGCAATCATGAATGAACAAGGATCAGCCGCTGCAGGATATGCTGTTCTAGGTCAGTTGCCTTTATCAGGATTGTTGATCGGTATATACTTATTGGCAGTAATCATATCCTTTATAACCGCTACAGACTCAACGACAAATGCGATGGCAAGTATCTGTACTACGGGCATTACAGAAGGGGCACAAGAAGCGCCACTTTATCTTAAGGTGACTTGGGGAGTAACGGTAGGTGCAATAGCCCTTATTTTCATCGCAACCCTTGGAATAGATGGTATCAAGATGCTTTCCTATCTAGGAGGATTTCCAGCATTATTCTTAGGTATATTAAGCATAATATCCTTAGTTTTCATTATGGGTAACCCAAATAAGTTTGATATAGTTAGTACTCCTATAGAAGAAGAAAAAGTTGAAAATTAGCAAAAAAAAAAAATAACCAAAAAAATAACCAAAAAAATAGAGAATTCACACACATACATAGTATACAGTAAATATTAGAAATTGTGTATATTAAATACACGTAAATTCAGAGATTATAATAATTATAATAAAAACTATATTTTAGATGGAGACGTCCTTGATGATACTGTTGACGCAGTAGTACATACAAACAGGGACGTCTTTTCTTTGCTAGGATATGTGGCATGTTCAAATAGGTAATCCATCAAATTAAACAATAGATATGCAGTTTTTTCAATGCCATTCAAAGTTGAAAAAAGCTTAATAGGATGAAGGAAAAATACAACAGGTATGGAATAAGATATAAATAACAAAGTAGAATTCACTGACAGCGGTAGTTATTTTAATTGATACTATGGGGGCGCTAAAATAAAATACTTAAATATCTTCCCAAAAACAGAATTGTACATATTTAGTCAAGAACATAGATAGATATAGAAAAATATAATATATTGAGGGTGGTGCAAGCATGGAAACAGAACTACTGAAGATGCAACAAGTACTTCAACAATTGGCTGAAGCTACGTCTCATCTGCTTAACCTGGATATAGAAATTATTGATACGGATTTGATGAGAATTGCAGGAACAGGCATTCTAAAAGATACTATTGGACAAATGGTAACTAGAAAAGGGATGATTTCAAATCTTATTAATAAAACCAAAGAAAAGAGACTTGTTGTCAACGAGCCTGGGGCAGATCCATTTTGTATCAACTGTTCCTTTTATGGAAACTGTTTATATAAAAAAGCCGTATACTCCTCAATCATATTTGAAGGGAGGCTCATCGGGGTAATTGGTGTAGTCACTTTTGAAAAAGATCAGAATAATTTTTTACAGCACACTACCAATGACCTGCTGATGTTTATTGAAGAGATAGGAAAATTGATATGTGCAAAAATTACTGAAAGTAAAATGAAGGAACATATTAGTTACTATGATATTATACATAATTCTATTATTAATGAACTGGATATGGGAGTCTTACTATTGGATAAAGAGAGAAAAGTACAGAGCTTAAATGAGTTTGTAGAAAATAGATTTAATATAAAGCGTGCTTCGATGGTTGGACGACCCATTTATGATATTATACCTAGAATCAATTTGAACCAAAATACAAAATCCTATCAAAAAATTACTGTAGGATGCAATCATTATTTATATCATGTCAAGGAAGTTTATATAGAAAACAAGTTAGAAAGCATTATTATAAATCTTCTAGATGAAGAACAGCGTATCAAAGAAAATAATGGAAACGCTAATAGCAAAAAACATACGATCATCGGAAGCGATAGAGATTTTCTTGCTTTTATTGATAAAACAAAGCAAGTAGCTAGAGCAGAGTCTACAATACTTTTAGTAGGAGAGACAGGAACGGGTAAAGAACTTTTTGCAGAGCATATTTATAACCATAGTCATAGGAAGGAAAAACCTTTTGCTGTCATTAACTGTAGTGCTATTCCAGAAGGATTAGTAGAGAGTGAATTATTTGGATATGAAAAAGGAGCATTCACTGGAGCAACGAATACAGGAAAGGACGGAAAATTCTTTGCTGCAAATGGAGGCACTGTTTTTTTAGATGAAATAGAAGCGATTCCATTACACGTTCAGCCCAAGTTACTTAGAGTACTTGAAAACAGAACCATTGAAAAGATTGGGAGTATAAAAGAAAATCCTATAGATGTAAGAATCATTGCAGCTACCAACGTAGATCTAAGAAGTATGGTAGAAAAAGGGAAATTTAGGGAGGATCTTTTTCACAGGCTTAACGTGATCACACTTTTTATACCTCCACTGAGAGAAAGAAGAGAAGATATATTACTGCTATCGGAGTATTTCATAGCACTATTTGCAAATAGACTGAATAAGCGGATTGTTGATCTAAATGATGAGGTAAAGAATATATTTCTAGCCTATGAATGGAAAGGAAATGTAAGAGAACTAAGAAATGCAATTGAATATGCAGTAAGCGTAGAAGATTCAGAGTACATAACAAGAAAATCCTTACCATACCAGATTAACATGGATGAGATATCTAAAAGTATGATAAAAACAATAGCTGACCTTGAGAAAGAGCATATTATAAGAACATTAAACCGTTTTGGTTGGAGTGATGAAGGAAAAATACTTGCAGCAAACAGCTTGGGTATAAGTAGATCTACAATCTATCGAAAGATTAAAGAATATGGAATAAAACCTATTTAAAAATTACTTTTCGTAAAGGGTTCATAGCTATGGGATCGAGATAATTAAAGCAATATTTTAAAATTTTAAAATATTATATCGTTTTGACATGGGATTTTTTGTATAAGGGTTTGAAAATCAATTATGAAAAGGTTTTCATGCCATGTCAAAATGACATAGCATTATATCACTTTGACATAGATTTTTTATAAAATAATCGATAAAAGAAGCTGAAGCTACTTTAAGTTTTTAATCTTAAGTGGTTGTAGCTTCTTTTATTTGTGGACAACTTTCTTTGAAACATAAATTTATACTGTCTTAAAAGGTGTATTTCCATTAAAACAGGGAGTTGAGAGCTGGTTTTATGTCTTTCAAAGTAGCGCAGAAGTACATTGTCT
>CALECF010000166.1 GCA_937948705.1 uncultured Anaerosolibacter sp.
TGATAATTATTTTGCAGAGTTTATCAAAAACGGCGGAGATATTGAGGAAGGATGCAATAATGAATCAGATTGCAGTTGTACGCTTGATTAATATATAGAAGCAAGTCGATTCTTAATAATACTTGCATTTTGATTAAGGAGGTTTTTGTAAATGAAAATAGTAATCATTGGTGGTGTGGCTGCCGGGACTTCTGCAGCTGCCAAAGCGAGAAGAAACAGTGAGGACGCCCAAATCAAGATCTTTGATGCCGACAGTCACATATCCTATTCAGCTTGTGGGTTGCCCTACTATATCGGAACTGAAATTGAGGATAGAGAGCAGTTGGTGCCCAGGGACCCTAAATTTTTCAAGAAGAAATATAACGTAGATATATTGACGAGGCATGAGGTTTTAGCCATAAACCCACAAAGAAAAGAGATTACAGCAAAGAACCTGGATACAGGGGAAGTACTTGATGAAAGCTATGACAAACTCATTATTGCAACCGGCGCAAAGCCTGTTGTACCGAATATCGAGGGAATTGGCAAAGCCAATGTTTTGTACCTTCGCAATGTATTAAGTGCAGACGCCATACGTGAATATATAATTAATAAAGGTCCAAAATCTGCTGTTATTGTGGGCTCTGGATTTATAGGCCTTGAAATGGCAGAAAATCTTAAGGTTAGGGGAATGGATGTTACTGTAGTAGAGATGGCACCCCAGGTAATGCCTGCTTTAGATCAGGATATTTCTGTCTATCTGCGGGACTATCTGGTAGAAAAAGGGATTAATCTTATATTGGATGATTCGGTTGTGAAGCTTGAGGGAGATTCTACAGTCAATCGAGTTGTATTGAAGAGCGGGAAGAAAGTTGATACAGACCTGGTGATAATGGCGGTTGGAGTAAGACCCAACATAGAGTTAGCAAGAAATGCGGGAGTTGAGATTGGTCAAACCGGAGCAATAAAGGTAAATACCAGGATGCAGACCAATATTGAAGATATTTATGCTTGTGGAGACTGTGCTGAGAGCTATTCGTTGATTACCAAAAAGCCTATTTATCGTCCCTTGGGCTCAACAGCGAACAAAATGGGAAGAATCACCGGAGATCATGTCACCGGTGGAGATTTGGAATTCAGAGGAATCCTTGGTACGGGTATATTCAAGATATTTGATATGACCGTGGCTCAAACAGGGCTGACAGAAAAGGAAGCCATCAAGGAAGGATACGCTGTTACGATCTGCCACAATATCAAACCGGATAAACCGGAGTATTACCATGGAAAAGAAATGGTCATAAAGGCGGTAGCAGATAAACATACCGGCAAGGTATTGGGTGCTCAAATCGTTGGGAAATCCGGGGTAGATAAAAGGATTGATGTCCTTGTAACCGCCATAACCTTTGGTGCAAAGGCGGAAGACCTGTTCCACCTGGATTTGGCGTATGCACCACCATTCTCTACAACGAAAGACCCGGTAATGTACACCGGCATGATTCTTGACAATGCTATAAACAGAGGTAGGGAATTGATTACAGTAGATGAGCTAAAAGCAAGGATTGAGGGTGGAGAAGAAATAAATATTATTGATGCCAGAGCGGTCAATCAATATGAACAATCCCATGTAGATGCTGCAGTAAGTATGCCTCATGACAAAATCAGGTCAGGTGTTCAATCTCTTGATAAGGATACGATAACGGTAACATATTGTAATAAAGGTGTTACAGGAAATGCAGCTCAGAATATCCTGATCAATAAGGGCTTTAAGAAGGTGTATAACTTATCCGGAGGGCATAAGAATTACATGAAGGTTACGAAATAATTTTTAAGAAATATAGATTAGTCAGTTTATATGTGATACAATAATTGCTAGGTTCATACTTGATGGCGATGGAGTTCGCCGAAACCGCTTATAAGCTGATGACTCCTACAAGAACAGAATATTCTGTTCTTGTAGGAGTTTTTGTGTTTCATTACTAAATTTGAATTGGAGGATGGAAAATGGCAACAAGTCTCGCTATCATGCTAATATTAGGATTAGGAGTAAATGTCCTATTCACAAAACTAAAACTTCCTGGATTGCTGGGTATGCTTATTCTGGGAGTAATAGTTGGCCCTTATGTATTAAACTGGCTGGATGCCGATACCTTAAGATTATCCGGCGACTTTAGAAAAATCGCCTTAATTATTATTTTGCTAAGAGCAGGTTTGGGTATCAGCAGGGATGATTTGAACAGAGTTGGAACTACAGCCATCAAACTTAGTTGTGTCCCTGGAATTGTTGAAGGGTTTACAATTGCTTTTGTTTCGGTGAAACTACTTGGTTTTACCTTTATCGAGGGAGGAATTCTTGGGTTCATTATCGCAGCGGTATCGCCGGCTGTTGTTGTGCCTCAGATGCTGCACTATCTTGATAATGGAATTGGCACGAACAAAGGAATACCTACCCTGATTTTGGCGGGTTCATCCATTGATGATGTATTTGCCATCACTCTTTTCACGACTTTCCTTGGCTTGTACAGCGGAACACATGTTAATATCGGAATACAGATACTGAGCATTCCAGTATCGATCCTTTTGGGTATCGTATTGGGGTTGATCATGGGGCTTATCATGGTAAGACTGTTTAAGAGCTACCACATACGAGATACAAGAAAGGTTTTACTGATACTTGGTGTTGCAATTCTTCTTACGGTGATTGAAAATGCCCTTAAAAACAAGCTGGAAATAGCCGGACTTCTTGGTGTTATGACGATCGGCTTTATAATACTTGAAAAGAAGCCGGAGGTTGCTAGCCGATTAGCAGGTAAGTTTAATAAAATATGGATTTTTGCAGAAATTCTCCTTTTTGTACTTGTTGGGGCACAGGTGAATATTAGTGTAGCTTTACATGCCGGTTTAACAGGGCTTGCGATCATCTTTATCGGGTTAATAGGACGTAGTGTGGGAGTTATTCTTTCCACTTTAGGCACAAACCTTAACTGGAAAGAAAGAATGTTCTGTGTCATTTCCTATGTACCTAAAGCAACAGTTCAGGCAGCAATCGGTGCAATTCCCTTGGGGCTTGGGATACCTTCCGGGGAGGTTATACTCGCAATAGCTGTTCTGTCCATACTGGTTACCGCACCTTTAGGGGCAATCGCAATCAAGGCTTCAGCAAAAAGATTGCTTGTTGTGGAAAATGCAGAAGCCATATAGAACCATTTTGGGAATTCATTGAAATTTGGAAAAATAAATAAGTGAAAGGGAAATGGCAGAATGAACGGGATTTTTTATGTAATTCTAATTACACTACTGGTGTGCATTGGTGCTATTGCATTTTATACAAATGCATTTAAAGTGCTTTTGTTTAAGGAACATAAAGGTGAGGGTGTGCTTACAGGACAGCTAAAGCGTGGTGAATCGTGTGCTATGCTTCCAAACCCCAAAGGGGTACATACATTCATAATTGATTTGAAAAAGGGGCGTCTAAGACTAAATCATAGCTCATATAACCCTGACGGCTCAACATGGTCTTTGCCGCCAGTAAATTGCGAACAGCAGCACTTTGATATGGCGGAAACTGGTACATATAACATAACAATAATCATAGGTGAGAGTTATGAAATGACTGACAGAATCGAATTGGTAAATCCTGAAAAATGGGATACGGCTGAATTTAGATATGAATTGAAATAAAGAAAGCTAGGTTGTTTTGCTGTAATAGCCGAAACGAATAGAATAATTGGCTGATTTTTGTTCATGATTCGTTTTAACCATGGAGTATTTAATATTTCACTTTTTATCATTTTTAAGGAATAACTTCAATGCAAAAAAATTAAGAGAAAACCAAGTAATAGCTTGATAGCTTGACTGGAAACTATAAATACAAGTACAGCACCGGCAAACGCACCGATGATTGAGCCGATTCCCATTGGTAAAATTAGTGCAGGAAAATCATTTTTATCATTATACATTTTATTTGATGCATGCTTTGAAACACCAATTAATACTGTAGGCAAGCTGATTAAAAGACTGACAGTTCCTGCTATTTTAATGTCAACACCAAAAATCAATATAAGTGTTGTGTTGGGATAATTAGTTCTTCGCCTGCAACTCCTAAAAGACTACTTATAAATCCAATTATAAGTCCTCAAAAGATACCAACCAGAATTTTATTCCAAGTATGACCAAAAGCTATTCTGCCAGAAATAAATGGTACAAAACTCTCGAAGATTAGTAAGCATCCTATAAAAATAAGCAATGCCAAGATTGCTTTTTTGAGCAATGTCTCAGTCACATTTTTAGAAAAGTCAACTCCAAAAAAATGCTCCGGTCATAGAACCGGCAATGATTGAAATCATAACTACCGCGAGAGGCATAATAGTATCAAGATTCATTTTGGGTATTCTAAAAAATATGGAGGAAAGAACAGTAATAAGACTTATTGCTAAATTTATTGCAACAGCCTTACGTGCTGAATATTTGAATAACCCAACAAGAATGGGTAGTCGAAATTCCGCTCCTCCTAAACCAATAAGTTCTCCAAGGCAACCTATGGGTGTTCCAGTAAAAAAAGCAAGAAGTGCAGATCGTTTTTTATCCATATATCATTATCCTTCCTTTCTAATTTATATTAATCGTGCTTTCCCATAAGGAATACTTTTTCTGGAGGGATATGTAATCTCAGCTGCTTGCAAACACATGCATTGATATGAGGGCAAGAGGCCTTTGAAATTTCGACTTGAAGCATGCAATTGTGGCAGTTTACAAGGATTGTAGTAGAGAATACTCCCTCGTATTTTTCTATAATATCACACTCAAAGGTGTTATCTTCATTTGAATCTATTGTAGATAAGTTTATATAGTGTGCTCTTATTCCCGCTATCATATGTTTTGAAACTTGCATATTTGGCTTGGCAGATTTAAAAACAAGCTCATTTGCTTTCAGGACCAAATGAGTGTCTGTTTCTTCCAAAACGTTTACATTAAGAAAGTTTTTACATCCTGTTATTCTTGCAGTAGTTAAATTTGCAGGGGTATGAATGATTTCCTCCTTGGTACCCAACTGGAGATTCTGTCCGTTGTCGATAACCATAATATTATTGCTGATTCGATACGCTTCTTCAATGTTATGCGTAACGAGTAATACAATTCCATCAAAATTATTTTTGATGATTGTTATCAATTCTTTTTCAAGTAAATATTTTATATGACTATCAAGTGCTGAAAAGGGTTCGTCTAACAATAGCAAATCCGGTTCTGTAATCAAGGTTCTGCAAAGCGCTGTTCTCTGTTGCTGACCTCCCGAAAGCTGAGATGGATAATGGTTTTCAAGCTCTACAAGCTGCATGCGTTCAATCATTTCAGAGACTTTTTTGTTGCGCAATTCCTTTTCTAAATGGTTTATGCCATAAGCAATATTTTTAAACACTGTAAGATGAGGAAAAAGAGCATAATTTTGAAATACATATCCAATATTTCTTTTTCGAGAAGGTACATTAATTTTGAGATCGGAAGAAAACAATACTTTGCCATTGAGCTTAATGCTTCCTTTATCGGGGGAATGCAGTCCTGCGATACTTTTTAATGTCATGCTTTTTCCGCAGCCTGAAGAGCCTAGTATTCCCAAAACACCTTTTTCTGCTGTGAAAGAAGATTTTAGCACAAAATTCCCTAATGTTTTTTCAAAAGATACTTCCAACACTTCACATCACCCCCCTCTTTATTTTTCTTTCAAGAATGTTTATTGTAAATAATACTATTATTGCTATGCTCGTCATGATGAAAACAAGGAGATTAGCCATGTCTTTATTTCCTGCTTGTAACGCATCATAAATGGCTATCGGCATAGTCGTGGTTTTATTGGGTATGCTTCCTGAAACCATTAAAGTTGTTCCAAAATCTCCAAGTGCTCTTACGAAGGACAGTGTTATGCCTGCAACAATACCTCTCCATGCAATGGGAACCATTATTGTAAAAAACACATTCAATTCATTTCGTCCTAATAGCCTTGCGGCATTCAAATAATCTTGATTTACTTCAACGAAAGCAGTCTTGGATGATTTAATCAAGTAAGGGATGGATACAACAGTGGACGCAATCACGGCACCGGTTGGTGTAAATACAATCATTGTACCTAAGGTATTTTCGATGAACACACCGATAGGGGATTGCCTGCCGAGCAGTACCAGCAAATAATATCCCAGTACTGTCGGTGGCAATACAATAGGTAGATTGGTCAAAGTATCAATAAAATCAACTGCTTTTCCGCGTCCCTTGCTGAGGAAATATGCGATTGGTAGTCCGATAATAAGACTAATTGCGGTGGCTGTGAATGCTACACGAAAGGATAAGTATAGTGGAAATAAATTTATATTTTCCATTGTTTATTCCTCCGGTGTAACAAACCCATACTTGCTCATAATAACTTTTCCTTCTTTACTATTTACATAATCAACAAATTTTTGTCCAAGTTCTTTTTCTTTTGAAGTTTTAATAACAGCCATTGCCTGTTTTAAAGGCTTATGCATCTTGGCATCTACGAGATTGAAATTTAATACTTTTTCATCGTTTAGTGACAGGGCAATAAATCCTGCATCGGCATTCCCTGTGCTAATAAAAGTCAAAGTTTCAGAGATGTTTTTTCCATACACCAGCTTTGGCTCTAATTTATCCCACAATCCTGCTGTTACTAGCGCTTGTTTTGCGGCTAAACCATAAGGTGCATGTTCAGGATTTGCTATTGCAATTTTTTTAACTTCAGGTTTTAATAAATCTTCCATAGTTTTTACTTCGAACTTATTCTTCTTCTGGGTTGCAATGCCAATACGACCCAAAGCATAAAGTTTTTTGGTATCGGAAATAATGTGTCCGTTTTTACCCAGATCGTCTATGACACTTTCATTTGCGGCTGCAAACACATCAAAAGGTGCTCCGTTGGCAATTTGCTCAGACAAGGTTCCGGTTGAGCCAAACGAAAATGTAACTTTGCAATTGTTGGCTTGTTCAAATGCGACACCAACTTCTGTAAATGCCTTTGTTAAATCAGAGGCCGCAGCTACTGTAAGCTCTTTTTTTGCAACAGTTGTTGTATTTTCTGGTGTTGAGGTTGAACTTTGCTTTGCGCTGCATCCCGCCAAAGCAACTGCTAATAAAATTATGATAACAATTATGTTCTTTTTCATAATTCCGCGGCTCCTTTTTTTTATATTAATGGTTAAATTAAACAAAACGAATCGTGACGAAAAGTGAAATAACATTATAAATTCATCACGTTACACACATTATAATTGTGTATAAGTTGTTCGTCAAGTGAAAAGCTAATAAAAAATTGTCAAACGTAATGAAACATGATAATATGTGATATAGAACGAATTATTCATCTATGAAAGGATCATCATATGGAGAATAAAAATGCACTTACAACGCAAGAAGTCGCTGAGATGCTCAAAATTGCCCCAAACACAGTATACGAATTAATAAAGCGTGGCGAAATAAATTCGTACAAAGTAGGCCGAAAAGTTAGATTTACATTAAGTGATGTGGAAGATTATATAAATCGTTCCAAAACCATTAAATCTGTTGCTGCTCCTGTAGAAAATGAAGAGTTAAAATATAGCAAAATACAGTCAAATTTTGAATTAAATAGTAGGGGTTTTGTAATATGCGGTCAAGATTTAATGCTTGATGTTTTATCAAATTATCTTGAAAACCGCTTGAATGGTATGCCGGCCTTACGTGCTTATATCGGTAGCTATAACAGCTTAACCTCATTATATCAAGGCTCTGTACAAGTTGCTTCTGCTCATTTATGGGATGGTGACACAGGGCAATACAACATTCCGTTTGTCAGAAGATTGCTTCCGGGTATTCCGGCGGTTATTATTCACCTTACCTATCGTATGCAGGGCTTTTATGTTGTGAAGGGCAATCCTAAAAAAATAAAAACATGGAGTGATTTGAAACGCTCAGACATTACCATAATAAACAGAGAAAAAGGTGCAGGCTCTCGTGTGCTGCTAGATGAACATTTGCGTTTGTTGGGTATTTACGGTAGTTCGATTAAGGGTTATAGCAGGGAAACTCAATCCCACCTGACTGCGGCAAGTACCGTAGGGCGTGGCGGAGCAGATGTAGCTGTAGGGCATGAAAAGATTGCCAGACAGGTGGATAGCATAGATTTTATTCCCTTACAAAAAGAACGATATGATTTGGTTGTCAAAAAGGAAGATATGCACACTCTACCTATTCAGGCAATTATAGAAATTCTCCGTTCTGATGAATTCAAAACTGAGTTTGAAGGAATTGGCGGATATGATACAAGTGAGATGGGTAACATTGTGGCTGAGACTTGATTTTTAAAAACAATGGATTATGTTTGTGGTATGGATTATATTGAAGATTTTTAGAAGGTGATGGCTTGGACGGAATAAGTATTACAAATTTATTGATTATATTTGTTGGAAGCTTTCTTGCCGCTGCAATATCTGGAGCAGCAGGTTTCGGTGGTGCTCTGCTTTTATTACCGTTGCTGACAAGAACCATAGGAGCAACCATGGCTGTTCCTGTTTTAACATTAGCTCAGCTTATCGGAAATCTTTCGAGAATTTCCGTAGGTTATAAGCAAATTCAGTGGAAGCCGGTTTTGATATTTACTGCAGGGGCAGTGCCAACAGCAATATTTGGTGCGTGGTCTTTTGCAGTTGTTCCCAAGGATGTCATAACCCGTATTATTGGTGCTGCAATAATTGTTTTCGTTATACTGAAGTTTTTTAAGCTTATACTGTTCAAGCCTGGAAATATAACCATGGTTTGTGGAGGCGCATTGGTTGGTTTGATGTCTGGATTAGTAGGTAGCGCCGGGCCATTGGGAGCGGCAATTTTTCTTTCATTGAACCTGCCTCCTGTAGCTTATATTTCCAGCGAAGCCGTCACAGCGACAGTAATGCATATTGTAAAAACTATGGTTTATCAGAAATATATTGGCATTGGGATAAAGGAAGTATCTATTGGCTTGTTTATGGGTGCCTCTATGTTTTTAGGAACATGGGTGAGCAAAAAAATTATTGATAATATGCCAAAAGAAAAGTTTGTAAGATTTGTTGGCATACTTTTATGCCTTGTTGGACTACAGATGCTTATATTTGGATGAATACTGAATTTAAACTATTTGACTTTTAAAATTAAAGGATGCTGCGAAATGTTTTCAAAATCAATTATTCTTACATACTAACTGCAATTGCTGAAATAGTGAGATACTACTTACCATACTTGTGGTTAACCAAAGGGAAATCTTATGGCTTATTCTGCCAAGTGGGGTATGTCTAGCTCTGTTTGCATGGTTGCTTTCTCTACATTCAGATTCTGCTGGTAGAGTATATGCAGCCTATGGTTCGATATATATTTTGGCTGCCATCTTATGGCTATGAATTATTGAGGGGATACGTCCTACAATCTGGGATATTTCAGGGGTATTAATAGCATTACTTGGTTGTGTTGTTATTTTAATTCAGCCTAGTGGAAAATAGGTTTGCAAAATTTCCGGGTAAACTTATTCCGTGTTGTATGGATACAAGAACTAGCGTCATCAAGTTACAAGTGAAAAGCTCGTATAAGGTACTGATTACAAAAAGAGTGGCAAGGTTTGGCTGATTACTAAAAGTGCAATGGAAAGGTTGTATGGGTTTTTATAAAATTACGGTTGACGTATTCCCTCATACCAATAAAAGATAAAAGCACCCACTCGACCTTTTTTAAAAAGTACCGAAAAAGCCGTTGATATATTCCCGTGTACGGACGAAATAAAAATACACATTTGCTATCTATCCGATTTTCCCGTTTCAGCCGGTATAGAGGAACATATCAAAAAATAAGATTTATATTTAGGGTATGTCTTTCCCTGGTACTGTTGCAAAATAAGAACAAGGTACTTTTCTCTTACACATTTTCACTCTTGATTTAATATTTACATCGAAATTGAATTGAAGCTATCAATAATGAAGGATATGTGTTATATTTATTTGGAACATAGGCGCTTTAAAATTATGTAATTAACAATTGATCTCGGAGGATACAATGGAAGATAAAATAGCGAAAATACTAATTTCAAAGGAACAGCTGCAGAATAGAATTTCCGAACTGGCTAATAAAATTAATGAAGATTATAAAGGAAAAAGTATTGTACTGGTCGGAATTTTGAGAGGAGCGGTACTTTTTAGGGAGACCTGGCAAAGGAGATAAAAGTACCTATCAGCATGGATTTTATGGCAGTATCCAGCTATGGAAGTGGTACAAGAACATCGGGTGTAGTAAGAATCATACATGACCTGGAAGAGAATATTGAAGGGAAGGATGTACTAATAGTTGAGGATATTGTAGATTCCGGTCTGACACTTTACTATCTTGTAGAAAATCTCAAATCGAGAAACCCAAACAGTATAAAACTTTGCTGTCTCTTGGACAAGCCCCATCAGAGAATGAAGCCGGTAACTCCTGATTATGTTGGGTTTGAAGTGCCGGATGAATTTGTTGTTGGTTATGGACTGGATTATGATGAGATGTACCGCAACCTTCCATACATCGGTGTACTGAAGCCGGAAGTGTACTCGAAGTAAGGAAGTGTTGGGTTGGAAATATAAAAACATGTAAATACTTTAAGTGTAAATAAGAATTGGAGGACTATAGTGGCAAAAAGCAAGAAAAAACTAAAAGTTATTCCCCTTGGAGGATTAGGGGAGATAGGAAAGAATATTACTGTATTCGAATACGGGGAGGACATCCTTGTTGTGGATTGTGGTATGACGTTTCCGGATGATGAAATGCTGGGTATCGACCTGGTTTTGCCGGATACAACATATTTGACAAAAAACAAGGAGCGGATAAAAGGAATTGTTGTGACTCATGGGCACGAGGATCATATTGGAGCACTGCCATATGTGTTGAGAGAGGTTAACGTTCCGGTTTACGGTACTCGTCTTGCATTGGGTTTGCTGGAATATAAGCTCGAAGAGCATGGAATTCTCTCGAATTGCGAGCTGCAAACGGTAACACAGGGTCAGACAATTGAGCTGGGTGTTTTCAAAGTGGAGTTTATCCGGTCCACTCACAGTATAGCAGACGCTGTAGCGCTCGCTATTCATACTCCTGTAGGAATAGTTGTACATACATCTGATTTTAAGATAGATTATACACCTATTTCGGGTGAACCAATAGATCTGCCACGCTTTGCAGAGCTTGGCAAAAAGGGTGTATTGCTTCTGATGTGCGACAGTACCAATGTTGAGCGTCCTGGGTACACCATGTCGGAAAGAACAGTAGGAGAAGCCTTTGAAGAAATCTTTGTGAACGCGAAAAGCAGGATACTTGTTGCTACCTTTGCATCCAACATTCACAGAATTCAGCAGGTTGTGAACGCTGCAGTCAAATATGGCCGTAAGGTGGCTATCTGCGGCAGAAGCATGATTAATGTCAGTAAAAAAGCTATGGAGTTAGGATATTTGACTATACCTGAAGGTGTGCTGGTTGATATTGAGCGTATTAAAAGCTATAAGCAGGAAAACCTCGTTATTATCTCAACAGGCAGTCAGGGAGAGCCTATGTCTGCACTATCGAGAATGGCAGCAGGTGATCACCGGCAGGTTCAAATAGTGCCGGGGGATCTGGTTGTTATTTCAGCTACTCCTATTCCGGGAAATGAAAAATCTGTATCAGGTGTAATCAATGAGCTTTTTAAAAAGGGCGCGGAGGTTATATATGAAGCGCTTGCGGACATACATGTTTCCGGACATGCCTGTCAGGAGGAGCTAAAATTAATGCACCGACTTGTAAACCCTAAATATTTCCTTCCCGTGCACGGAGAATACAGGCATCTGAAGCAGCATGCCAACCTTGCCCAGAGCTTGGGTATGGAAAAAGAAAACACAATCATCATGGAAATCGGACAAGTACTTGAGATAAATTCCAGTGAAGCACAGATTAAGGGAAGTGTTCCATCGGGCAAGGTTCTTGTGGATGGTTTGGGTATTGGAGATGTAGGCAATGTGGTTCTTCGGGACAGGAAACATCTCTCGGAAGACGGGTTGATTATTATTGTTTTAACTGTGCAAAAGGAAACCGGGAATGTTCTTACCGGACCTGATGTTATATCAAGAGGCTTTGTATATGTCAGGGAAGCAGAAGCGTTTATGGATGAAGTAAAGCAGGTTTGCAAGGAAGCGGTTCTTAAATGCGAAGGCAGGAACTGGTCTTCTAAAAAGAATACAATAAAGGATACCTTAAGGGAGTACATTTTCCAAAAAACAAAGAGACGGCCCATGATACTGCCGATTTTGATGGAAATATAAAGCAACTAAACCCTGACTGTAGTAACATCAGTCAGGGTTTTCTCTAGTTTGTTGTCAGATTATTAATGTGATGAAGAATTTCATGAATACCTTGCAGCGAAATTTTCGAGAGTTCTTCCGTTTTGTCTGCGATTATTTTTTTAAGCTCGTCTTTTCTTTCCCACGTATATTTTATTTCATTTACTAACAAGTCAGAACTAAGGTTTTCGTATCTACACAAAGGGTCTATTCCAAGGGCACTCATAAATCCATCAATTTTAGGATCATAGGATATTCCGATTACTGGTACACCCATGAGGGAAGAGAAAATCAGACCATGAAGGCGAATACTTATATTCATGCTCATTAAGCCCGAAATTCCCAGGATCTCGGAAGGCATATATGAGGAAGAAGAAATGATGGCTGGTTTGAAAGTCATCTTTGATGAAATCTCCTGGGCCAGTTCATAATCCTCATCAGAATGAAAAGGTATAAGAACTATACGTACATCAAGATCCCTTGCAATTTTGTCGGCAGCAGTTGCAAATATGGCAGCAACATCCACATTACCCTTCCATTTTCTAATGGACATGCCAATCATAGGTTTGTCCAGGGATTGCCAGCAGCTTTCATTTTTAAGAATTTTCTGTGCTTGTTCCATGTACAAAGGAGTGAGAAGAAACGCCGGATCGGCAGTGATTTTTATTTGTTTACTAACTCCCAGCTTTTTAAGCATTTCATATGGTCTTCTATCTCTTACCCATATGGCCATGGTCTTATTAAGAATAAGCTTTAGGGAAACCCTGCTTATTATATTGTTAACCGGCCCTATGCCTTGCGCAAAAATGTATACAGATTTTTTGCAGAAAAATGCGCTTAGAATTATTCCAAGGTAATACCAAATACCAAGCTGACTGGTTTCGTCCTGGAGCAGACTGCCACCACCGCTTATCAATATATCACAATTTTTTACGGCTTTTAATACTTCGTAAAAATTCCACCGATCAACGGCATCTACATTATATAAACGTTTGGTATATTCGGGGTTTGCAGAAAGAACAGTAATACAAATCTCCTTGCTGCTGCATCTAAACTGCTCGATTAACGATTGTAATATTGCTTCATCCCCAATATGATAAAAACCATAGAATCCCGAGATTAGGATTTTACGCAATAGGATCACCTCAAAAGTATTGGACTGGTTTATATCAAATACAATATGCATAGATTGCTTATTGTTAATTAAATAATTTAATCAGTCATAATTATATATTATAGTATTATAGTAAAATATAATCAATTATAAATAATTATAAAATATGTAAAAGACGAAGGTGTAAAAGACGAAGCCTGCTTATGAATGGCTGGACAAAAAAACTGGAATTACCATTGTAATCCCAGTAAAAGTAAGTCTCCATAACACGTATATTCATTTTTGGGATGATACTTAAACAATTTGGTTGTTCTCCATAAAGTTTAACATTTTTACAGTTGCTTTTATGGCAGAAGCGGTTTGGTCAGAATCCAACCCTCTTGTTTTAAACTCTTTGCCAAGCTGCCAGGTTATTATGGTTTCAACCAGTGCATTGGTTTTTCCACCTGGAGGAATTGTGACAATATAGTCAACCAGAACAGGAAGTTTTTTACCCAATTTCCCGTAGATTTTTGTTAAAGCTTTCATGAAAGCATCATACTGACCATCCCCGGTTGCTGTTTCTTCAAAGATTTCTTCACCGATTTGCAGGCTAAGAGTGGCTACGGGATGTAAATTCAATGCATGGCAAATGTAGTAGTTTTTAACCTTGATTTTTTCATTAAGCGTGTTGCTTCCAAGGACGTCAGATATTATATACGGCAGATCATCGATTGTAATACTTTCTTTTTTATCGCCAAGCTCAACAACCCTTTCGGTAACTTTGGCTATTGAGTCTTTGTCGAGGTCTATTCCAAGCTCTATCAAATTATTTTGTATACTGGCTTTCCCTGACGTTTTTCCAAGGGCGTATTTCCTGGTGCGGTCGAATCTTTCAGGTGTTAAATCATTGTGGTATAGGTTATCCTTATTGTCCCCATCAGCATGCACTCCACATGTCTGCGTAAATACGTGCTCTCCGATAACGGGCTTATTGGTTGGCACTCTTATCCCTGAAAAGGCTTCTACAATTCTGCTAGCCCTGTTTATCTTTGTTTCATCAGCAGCCATTTCTGCCTGGCTGCAGTGATCACTCAAGATTGCGATAACGCTTGAAAGAGGCGCATTGCCAGTCCTTTCTCCAAGACCGTTAATCGTAGTATGAATACCATTAATGCCTGCTTTTACCGCCATATAAGTATTAGCTGCCGCCAGGTCATAATCATTATGGGCATGGAAATCAAACCTGAGACCCGGATATTTTTCAAGCATGACCCTGCAAAATTCAAATGTCTGATCAGGATTCAATATTCCTAAGGTATCCGGCAGCATAAATCTTTGTACACAGGTATCTTTTAAAGCATCAACAAGCTGGAATACATAATCAGGGGAGCTTTTCATTCCATTGGACCAGTCTTCCAAATAAACATTAACTGCGAGACCATGATTATGAGCATAGTGTATAACCGTTTTGATGTCGGATATATGCTCTTCGGGACTCTTTTTTAACTGACGGGTAACATGCTTTAATGAGCCTTTGCATAAGAGGTTTAAAACAGTCGCTCCTGCATCCAGCATCCAGTCCACCGATTTTGTGCCATCAACAAAACCTAAAACCTCTACTCTGTCAAGGAAGTTTTTTTCTTTACACCAGGAGGTAATCATTTTTACCGCTTCCATTTCGCCCCTTGATATTCGAGCAGAAGCAACCTCAATTCTATCAACCTTGACTTCCTCAAGCAAAATTCTGGCGATATTGTATTTTTCTCTTTCCGAAAATGCAACCCCTGGTGTTTGTTCACCATCACGCAAGGTTGTATCCATTATTTCGATTTTCATATCTCACCCTCCTCGTATCCATTACGATTCCTGCTAAGGCATCTATTCTAGAGGGCCTGCTGTCAAGTCTACACTTATATTCGAAATTGTGTCCACAAAAGGTTCATTTTCAATGAAATCATCAGAGAACACAATGGAGTTATTGAAAAATAATATAAATGATAATAAAAGAATCAAAACACCTTTCTTTTTCAAACAAATCATACTCCCGTCGCTATTAGTTTTAATGAAACTTCTTATTATGAGCTTCCAAAAGAGTTTATCCTTTTTAATATATTTTTGCTTACAAAATAATATTACAAGATATAATTAAACACTTATATATTTGACTATTTATATTCATTTAGTGTAAAATTATAAATGGTTATAATTGATTATAGTAAAATTAAAATGGATATGCTTAATTCAAATTAAAATTATAAAGTATAAGGCATAATAAGGAAAGGAAAATCTCTAATGATCAGTAAAATTCGGAAAAGAGACGGAAGAATAACAGACTTCGATGCGGAAAAAATCATGAAAGCTATATTTAAAGCAGCGCAGGCAAGTGGTGGAAGTGATTTGGAAACAGCAAGGCAACTGGCGGATAAAGTAATATCATACATAGAAATTGACTTAGGGATTACTGTTCCTGAAGTAGAGCAGGTACAGGATGCTGTAGAAAAAATTCTTATCAAAGAAGGCCATGCAAAAACTGCTAAAAAGTACATAATATACCGTGCTGAAAGGAATCGTATCAGAGAAAAAGATACCCGGCTGATGCAGATATATCAGGGAATAACCTTTGAGGAATCTAAAGATAACGAAATCAAAAGAGAAAATGCCAATATTGATGGAGATACCGCCATGGGTATGATGTTGCGGTACGGATCTGAAGGGGCTAAGGTGTTCAATGAAATGTTCATTCTTAATCCACGGCATGTTCAAGCCCATAGGGATGGTGATATTCACATTCATGATATGGATTTTTTAACACTTACTATGACCTGCTGTCAGATAGATATACGCAAGCTTTTTAAAGGTGGATTTAGTACAGGGCATGGACATTTGCGTGAACCTAACGATATATCGAGCTATACTGCCCTTGCAGCTATTGCAATTCAGTCCAACCAGAATGACCAGCATGGAGGACAAAGTATACCCTCTTTTGATTATGATATGGCACCGGGTGTTGCCAGGACATATAGTAAGCTATATAAGGCCAATTTGATAAAATATTTCTATGCCAACCTGGATGGAAGAGAGGGCAGCTTTGAAGAAATTGTTGATGCGGCTGTCAGTGAAGCCGTTCAGCGAACAGGATATCAACCTGCCATTATTACAGAGGCAGCTTACTATTACAACGAAGCTGCAATCCTGGCAAAGCATATTAATCAGTATGAATATATACAGCCTGCACAGAAATTTGCTTCAAGATTTGCACTCATTGATACTGAACGGGCGACATTTCAAGCTATGGAAGCTTTTGTTCATAATCTTAACAGCATGCATTCCAGGGCAGGTTCTCAAACCCCGTTTTCCTCAGTTAACTTTGGCACAGATGTGACATCGGAAGGAAGGATGGTAAGCAAAAACCTGCTGCTGGCTATGGAAAAAGGGCTGGGGAATGGAGAGACACCGATCTTTCCAATACTGATATTTAAAGTAAAAGCAGGGCTTTCCTATAACGAGAGCGACCCTAATTATGACTTGTTCAAGCTGGCTTGCAGGGTAAGTGCAAAACGATTGTTTCCGAACTTCAGCTTTCAGGATGCTCCTTTCAACAAGCCGTATAGTGACCGGGGAGTAAATTCTGAAGTAGCCTATATGGGCTGCCGCACCCGTGTGGTCGCAAATGCTTTTGACCCTTCGAGGGAATTGACTTATGGAAGAGGAAACCTCAGTTTTACCTCAATTAATCTTCCTCGCTTGGCAATTCTAAGCCAGGGTGACATTGCCAGGTTTTATGATGCATTGGATAAAAAAATTGATATGGTTATTGAGCAACTGTTGGAGCGTCTGGAAATCCAGTCGAAAAAGAGAGTAAAAAACTTCCCGTTTTTAATGGGGCAGGGTGTATGGATAGATTCCGAAACGTTAAGCTGGAATGATGAAGTCAGGGAAGTGCTGAGACATGGGACATTATCCATTGGATTTATCGGATTGGCAGAAGCCTTGACTGCACTTACAGGAAAACACCACGGAGAATGTGAGGCAGCGCAGGAGTTAGGTATTAAAATCATAGGCCATATGCGTAATCGGATAGACGAGGCCAGCCGTCAATATAAGCTCAATTTTTCAGTAATTGCAACGCCTGCTGAATCTCTTTCCGGCAGATTTGTCAGCCTGGACCGTAAGATTTTTGGAGTGCTGCCGGGAATTACCGACAAGGAATACTACACCAATTCCTTTCACATACCCGTTTCCTACAAGATTTCAATTATGGATAAGATACGGAAGGAAGCACCATATCATGAACTTACCAACGGAGGACATATAACATATATTGAATTGGACGGAGACCCTTCCAGCAATCTGGAAGCCTTTGAGAAAGTGATAAGAGCTATGTATGAAGCCGGAATAGGTTACGGTTCCATCAATCATCCGGTAGACAGAGACCCGATTTGCGGCTATACAGGAGTTATTGATATCCAATGTCCTAAATGCGGCAGAGAGGAAAGCAAAGATGAGAAATCCTTTGAAAGAATAAGAAGAATTACCGGATATCTTGTGGGGGATATTTCCAGATGGAATGATGCAAAAAAAGCAGAGGAAAAACAAAGAGTAAAGCACCATGCTTGAGGAGGTGGAAATTTTATTATGAAAGATATTAGCCCTAAAGGCTTTCTGATACTTTGGATAGTGTGTACCAATTACCTCACGAAAGATGACTGTTCAATAAGCAAAGATATGGTTCAAATAATGTTGAATAAATTAACAACCAAGCTGAGACATGAAGGGATTACAAATATTAAGTTAACCCACTCTACTCGATTTTACTATATATTGGAGTATGAATTTGAAGGATTGCAGGTAGGAACACAGTTTTCAAAAGCAAGAGTAGATGCAATTAATATAAAACAAGTATTAAAAATATGAGGTATTTATAAGCTGGTACCAGGAATTTTAAAATCAAGGGAAAGACATAAAAGGAAGTGATGGAAGTGCTATGGAAAATATAATTTTAACAGGGATGCCCGGTTCAGGCAAAAGTACAATAGGAGAAGTGCTTGCTAGAACAATGGAAATGCCTTTCATTGATACTGACTTGATAATACAAGCAAGAGAAAATAGATTATTACAAGACATTGTTAATAGGGATGGGATAAGCAAATTCCTTAAAATAGAAAAAAATGCAGTGCTTTCACTAAATTGTCATAGGTCTGTGGTTGCTACTGGAGGAAGTGTTGTTCTTAGCCCGAAGGCTATGGTTTTTTTAAGACGGATTGGAACAATTATTTATTTAAGGCTGGACATTAGTGAAATTGAAAAAAGAATAGAAAATATTGAGACAAGAGGGATAGTTATCGAAGAAGGAAAGAGCCTTAACGATGTGTTTCATCAAAGAGCTCACTTGTATGAGAAATATTCAGACCTTACTGTTGATTGTTCAAATAAAGGAGTAGAGGATATTGTGAATAACATTAGCAAGTACATTAAATACAAATATTATCGTTTGACTAACAAATACTATCTACTGTAATCAACTATAATATTATATAATATTATAGTAAAATGTGGTTAATTATAAATGATTATATTTAATTAAAGGAGTTTGATTTATGTTGTACGCAGTTTCAAGATACAATAAACTTGGTACTAAAAAGCAAAAAGCCCTTGCTTTTCTTTATAGAGCTTTTTTTGTTAGTCCAACATAATAAAGGAGAAGAACGCAATGGATAATAATTTTCATGATAAGGAAATATTGACGGTCAGCCAGGTGGCAGAATATTTACAGCTCAGTGAAATGACCACTTACAAGCTGGTACAGGAAGGTAGAATTCCGGCTTTTAAAATCGGTCGTCACTGGAGAGTGAGAAAAAGTGATTTGACTTCTCTTATTGATCGGTTGGAAAAGGGAGAAAGAATCTAAAACGATAAATGAGTATCGGCACTCATACTGTACTTCTGCTATCAGGTTGCAGAAAACGCTATGGAGAGGATGAGAGCATGATACTTACAGAAGAAAGAGTCATACCTAAACTGATGAACCCAAGAAACGGCATGCTAAGAGAGCATATCGCCAGATATAGGTTTGCGGGCAGATTTGCCCGAGGCCGCGTACTTGATATTGCCTGTGGGGTTGGTTATGGCACAGGTGTGCTCATAAAAGAAAGCGCCGCAGTTGAAAATATTTTGGGCATTGATATTGATAAAAGCTCTATCAATTATGCTAAAAAACACTATTCTCACCCCAGGGCAGATTACCTTGTAAAGGATGCACTGTCACCCTGTCTTCCTGATGAAGTAGGTCTTTTTGATACTGTTATCAGCTTTGAAACAATTGAACACCTGGAAGATGATGCTATGTTTGTTCAAAATCTTCACGGACTGCTGAAACCGGACGGAACCTTGATTATTTCTACTCCATTCGGCAGAGGAAGAGGAATACCCTGCTCCAATCCGTTTCATGTACATCAGTACAGGGAGGAAGAATTCATAGACCTCCTGAAATGCTTTGGCAGAGTTGAGATGTACTATCAGCTTGATGAGGCTATTGAAAAAAGGGTGGATGACAAGAAGTATTATTTAATGGTTGCGGTCTGCAAGCATTAGGGGAATGAGGTTTTAAAGCATGAAGGAATTCAATTTAAACAACACTTTAGTGCTTTGGATGGCTTTAGTGAATTATCTGGGAAGCAATCCTTTAATCGGGAAGGATGCCGTACAGTTAGCTATATATAGATTGGAGAGCAAACTCGAACAGGCAGGAATATGTAATGTGGTGATGCTTTTCTCATCGGAATTCAGTTATACATTACAGTATGAGTGTAAAGGACTTCAGATTGTCACACAGCTTGCAAAAGAAAAAGTAGACTCAGTGGATGTGAAACAAATATTGAAGCTTTGAATCAGCAGCAGGATTGTGCCGGGAGGTAAGAAAAATGCAGAATGAAAGCATCAGACAATCGTTATTGCTCTGGGTGGTGTACACCAAGCAGTTGAATAGCAAGACAGCAGAAAAAGAGAAAATTGAGCCAGTGCTCAAAAAAGTGGAAGAATATCTTTTAAAGGCTGGCATAACTCAAGTGGAAATAATTTTTGAGATATTGGATTTCTGTACTTTAAAATACCTGCATGAAGGCACTCCTAAAACTGAGCAGTTTAGTTTCGAAGAGCTTGAACGGGCTGGCTATATGAATACCGGCAGTCTGCTAGAGGAAAACATATGAATACAAAAATGGATTGCCATGCAATTGCTAAATGCCCCGCAAGCTTTTACCTGATGGATAATGGCTGTGTTAATATCAGAGAAAAGATAAGCTGCTGGGAGGCTGAAGAAGGCTGCAAATATCTAAAGTGCAGCAAAGCATGCAGCGAATGTGAAATATACATGAATTATCTTAAATACTTCAAGTAAAAGCTTTGGAGAATTTATCAAATTATTAAAAAGGATGTTGCGTTTTATGGTAAAGGAAAATAGCATAACGAATGAAGTGAATTGTAGAAAAACCTTCGCCATCATATCCCATCCGGATGCCGGGAAGACAACCCTGACTGAAAAGCTGCTGCTCTATGG
>CALECF010000167.1 GCA_937948705.1 uncultured Anaerosolibacter sp.
CAAAACCATATCTCTTGTTTAAAGTCATTGTGATTGCTGCTGTTAACGTTGTTTTACCGTGGTCAACGTGTCCGATTGTACCAATGTTTACGTGGGGCTTATTTCTTTCAAATTTAGCTTTTGCCATTTCTTTCTTCCTCCTTTTAACCTTACATATAGATTGTAAAGATATTTTATGAAGCTGCCAGATGATTCATCTAGCAGCATAAATTCCTGCTACTTGTTGCCTGCGATAATTTTTTCAGCGATGCTGTTTGGTACTTGCGCATAATGGTCGAATACCATAGTATAAGTTCCTCTACCTTGCGTCTTTGAACGAAGATCTGTTGCATAGCCAAACATTTCTGACAGCGGTACAAATCCTCTAACAACTTGGGCACCTGCTCTCGCTTCCATACCCTCAATTCTACCACGTCTTGAGTTAATGTCACCGATTACATCTCCCATATACTCTTCTGCCACAACAACTTCGATCTTGAAATATGGCTCAAGAACTGCTGGCTTTGCTTTTCTTGCCGCTTCTTTGAATGCCATAGATCCTGCGATCTTAAATGCCATTTCAGATGAGTCTACCTCATGGTAGGATCCATCGTATAATTCAACTTTTACGTCTACACATTGGTAACCTGCAAGAACACCATTTTCCATAGCGCCTTGGATACCAGCATCAACGTGAGAAATATATTCTCTTGGGATTGATCCCCCAACAGTTGAATTGACGAATTCATATCCAGCACCTGGTTCCTGTGGGAATAATCTGATCTTAACATGTCCGTATTGTCCACGACCACCAGACTGACGAGCGTACTTCATGTCTACATCTGCAGGGGCAGTAATTGTTTCTTTATAAGCAACCTGAGGCTTACCAACATTTGCTTCAACTTTAAATTCTCTAAGCATTCTATCTACGATGATTTCAAGGTGAAGTTCACCCATACCTGCGATGATTGTTTGGCCTGTTTCTTGGTTGGTCCAAGTTCTGAAAGTTGGATCCTCTTCAGCAAGTTTCTGAAGGGCAACACCCATCTTCTCTTGACCCGCCTTTGTTTTAGGCTCAATGGCGATCTCGATAACAGGCTCAGGGAATTCCATGGACTCAAGAATAATCGGATGGGCTTGATCACATAATGTGTCTCCCGTTGTTGTATCCTTTAAACCTACCGCAGCAGCGATATCACCAGCATAAACTTCTGTGATTTCTTCTCTACTATTGGCATGCATTTGAAGGATACGTCCGATTCTTTCTTTTTTCTCCTTCGTGGAGTTATATACATAAGAACCAGCCTGAAGCACTCCAGAGTATACTCTAAAGAAGCAAAGCTTTCCTACATATGGATCCGTCATGATTTTAAATGCTAGGGCTGAGAATGGCTCTGAGTCATCAGCGTGTCTCTCAGATTCTTCCTGAGTCTCAGGAAGAACACCTTGAATCGCAGGAATATCCAGCGGAGATGGCATGTATGCAACAACTGCATCCAACACCAACTGTACCCCTTTATTCTTGTAAGATGAACCACAAACAACTGGTACCATCGCATTGGCAATCGTCTGCTTTCTGATTCCCATCTTGATTTCTTCAATTGTAAGTTCTTCGCCCTCAAGATACTTCATAGTTAACTCTTCATCAGCTTCGGCTACAGCCTCTACCAACAGCAATCTGTACTCCTCAGCCTTATCCTTCATGGCAGCTGGGATCTCAACTATTTCAATATCTTTTCCAAGATCGTCTTTATACATGTGGGCCTTCATCTCTACAAGGTCAATGATTCCAGCAAAGGTATCTTCTTCACCAATCGGTAATTGAATTGGCACTGCTTTTGCCTTTAATCTATCTTTCATCATCTCGATAACTCTGTAAAAATCTGCACCCATGATATCCATCTTGTTTACATAGGCCATTCTTGGTACTCTATATTTATCTGCTTGACGCCATACGTTCTCTGACTGAGGCTCAACGCCACCCTTGGCACAGAATACTGCAACCGATCCGTCAAGAACACGTAATGATCTCTCAACTTCTACTGTAAAGTCCACGTGGCCCGGTGTGTCTATAATGTTTATTCTATGATTATCCCATTGGGCAGTTGTTGCAGCAGAAGTAATTGTAATACCTCTTTCCTGCTCTTGCTCCATCCAGTCCATTGTAGCAGCACCATCATGTACTTCTCCAATTTTATGGGTTACACCTGTATAATATAGAATTCTTTCTGTTGTTGTTGTCTTACCCGCATCGATATGCGCCATAATACCAATGTTACGGGTTCTTAATAGCGGAAACTGTCTAGGCACAATTTTTCCTCCTTTCTTTTCTCGGAATTGCTACAGAAAATATTGTTCCCAATATTATGTTTGCTAAACCAAGGTTTAGCAAACTCTTTCTATTATTAGAATCTATAATGTGCGAACGCCTTATTGGCTTCTGCCATTTTATGCGTATCTTCTTTCTTCTTTACAGAAGCGCCCATGCTATTTGCAGCGTCCATGATTTCTTTTGCTAGTTTCTCATCCATGGTCTTTTCGCCTCTCTTACGAGTGTATCCAGTCAACCATCTTAATCCTAGCGTTTGTCTTCTTTCAGGTCTTACTTCGATTGGTACTTGGTAGTTGGCACCACCCACACGTCTTGCTTTTACTTCAAGCAATGGCATGATGTTACTCATTGCCTTCTCAAATACCTCTAGGGGATCTTGACCTGTTTTTTCTTGAATCATGGCAAATGCATCATATACAATTTTTTGTGAAGTTCCTCTTTTTCCATCCAGCATAACACTATTGATAAGCTTCGTAACCACTTGGCTTCCGTACACTGGATCTGGTAATACTTCTCTTTTAGGTACATGTCCTTTTCTTGGCACTTTTCTTCCCTCCTTAACAATCATTTCTCTCATCGGTACTCGACAACCCTAGGATTGCCGTCGTGCGTCTCATAATATATATGAAATCCATCCCCTATTGGAGAGTGGATGCTTTTCGCTCGACGTTTTACTTCGCTTTAGGTCTCTTCGTACCATACTTAGATCTAGACTGGTTTCTGTTTTTAACTCCTGCAGTATCTAGGGTACCTCTTACGATGTGGTATCTTACCCCTGGTAAGTCTTTTACCCTGCCGCCTCTGATTAACACAACGCTATGCTCTTGTAAGTTATGACCAACACCCGGGATATACGCTGTTACCTCGATACCGTTTGTTAATCTTACCCTTGCAACTTTTCTTAACGCTGAGTTAGGCTTCTTTGGCGTTACAGTCTTTACTGATGTACATACTCCTCTTTTTTGTGGAGCACTAATCTCAGTTGACTTTCTGCGCAAAGTGTTTAATCCTTTTTGTAAAGCTGGAGCTGTTGATTTGTACTCAACTTTTTCTCTACCCTTACGTACTAATTGGCTAATTGTAGGCATTCTGTGCACCTCCTTCTAATTCCATGGTTCTTTTAATATTTATATACATAGGAAAACCTAAGCCTATGCTTGATAATAGGTAATTGGCGCATAGAAGTCATTGGACTCTATGCCTCCATGTTACCTAAGGATCACAACTGTAGCAGCACTCACTTCGATGCCACACGCTTTTCCCAATTTTTTCATGGATTCTACGTATACGATCTGAAGTTGTACTTCTTTCGCCGCATCCTCGATACTTCTTGTTACGTGTTTTTCCGCATCTTTTGCAATAAAAAGGGTCTGGGCTTTGCCATCCTTAATCGCCTTTAATGCTTGCTTTGTTCCAATAACTAATTTGTTCTGGGTTTTTAACTCGTCTAACATTTATAGTATCCTCCTTTAATAAACATCTGAAAGATTATGTGTATACACATAATCTTTCAGTACATTTAAAAAGTCCACTATCTCGTTATTTTACACACTTTGATATTTTACCACTAAGGGTCATACCTGTCAACAACTAATTGTTAACCGGCTCTTTTGGACTATTTTCATGGGAAATCGCAATATCCTTGTATCTTCTCATCCCTGTACCTGCTGGAATAAGTTTACCAATGATTACATTTTCCTTTAATCCAATAAGATGATCTTCTTTACCCTTAATCGCAGCCTCAGTTAACACCCTTGTGGTTTCCTGGAAGGACGCCGCTGACAAGAAAGATTCTGTCGCAAGGGATGCTTTTGTAATACCAAGCAGGACTCTTCTACCTACAGCGGGCTTGCCGCCATTTTCTTCTGTACGGTTGTTGTCTTCTTGGAAATCATACAGGTTAATCAGTCCGCCAGGAAGAAGTTCTGTATCACCTGAATCTTCTATTTTTACCTTGGCGATCATTTGTCTTACAATTACCTCTATATGTTTATCATTGATATCAACGCCCTGCATTCTATAAACTCGTTGCACTTCGCGGACAAGATATTGCTGTGCACCGCTTACACCTTTAATTCTTAGAATGTCATGAGGATTTACAGAACCTTCTGTAATCTCGTCTCCAGCTTCCAATTGTTGACCATTCTTTACCTTGATTCTAGAACCATAAGAAATGGAGTACGTCCTAACTTCTCCATCAGGAGACGTCACGATGACTTCACGTTTCTTCTTGGTTTCACTGATGGTAGCTACACCATCCATCTCAGCTATAATTGCCAATCCTTTTGGCTTCCGAGCTTCAAAAAGTTCTTCTACCCTTGGAAGACCTTGGGTGATATCCGAACCCGCAACCCCGCCGGTATGGAAGGTACGCATGGTTAACTGTGTTCCAGGCTCACCGATGGATTGGGCAGCAATAATACCTACTGCTTCTCCAACATTTACAGGCTCCCCTGTTGCTAAGTTTCTTCCATAGCATATACCACACACACCATGTCTTGTTCTACAGTGCAGCACTGTTCTTATCTTTACCTTTTTCATTCCAGCAGCAATCATGGTCTCTGCCGCTTTTACTGAAATCATTTTGTTTGCTTGAACAATAACCTTGCCCGTTTCAGGATGAATAATATCTTCAAGGGCGTATCTTCCTTCAATTCGATCATATAGCGGTTCTATGATCTCATTTCCATCTCTGTAATCTTCTGCTGCGATGCCTTCGTTGGTACCACAATCGTATTCTCGTATAATAACATCCTGGCTTACGTCAACCAATCTTCTTGTCAAATAACCAGAGTCAGCTGTACGTAACGCTGTATCTGCAAGACCTTTTCTAGCACCGTGGGTGGATATAAAGTACTCAAGTACTGATAATCCTTCACGGAAGTTTGCTTTGATTGGCATTTCAACTGTATGACCTGATGCATTGGCCATCAAACCACGCATACCGCCTAACTGACGGATCTGGTTTTTACTACCCCTTGCACCAGAATGAGCCATGATAAATACGTTGTTTAACCTACCAAGGTTTTTCATCAACGCATCAGTTACTTTTTCCGTTGTTTCCTGCCATATTTGAATAACTTTTTCATATCGCTCTTCATCAGAGATGAGTCCTCTTCTGTATGCCTTCTCATATTTATCTACAATCTCATCGGCTTCAGACAACAATTGTTCTTTCTCCTGTGGAATCTCCATATCGGATACACTAATCGTGATTGCTCCGATGGTTGAATAATGGAAGCCCATCTCTTTGATATGATCTAATAATAGAGCCGTTACTGTATTTCCATGGACTCTAAAGCATTTATCAATAATAATTCCTAAGGACTTCTTATCGCAGAGGAAGTCTACTTCTAATGAATATAGATCCTCTTCTCTATTCACAAAGCCTAGGTCTTGAGGAATTTTTTCATTGAATATAAATCTTCCAACAGTGCCTTCTACTAGCTTACCAGGATCATTCTCGGAAAGTTTCCTTCGAACCTTAACTTTTGCATGTAATCCTACAACCTTGTTTTCATAAGCCATCAACATTTCTTCATGATCCTTAAAGATCATGCCTTCTCCAAGCTCACCCTCAACCTCTACCGTCATATAGTAACTACCTAGTACCATATCCTGGGTAGGTGTTGTAACCGGAGATCCATCCTTTGGATTCAGGATGTTGTTTACAGATAGCATTAGGAATCTTGCTTCCGCTTGGGATTCTACGGAAAGTGGTACGTGAACAGCCATTTGGTCTCCGTCAAAATCCGCATTGTATGCTGTACATACCAATGGGTGGAGTTTAATTGCCTTACCTTCTACTAGAATCGGCTCGAACGCTTGAATTCCTAGTCTATGTAGCGTTGGGGCACGGTTCAGTAACACAGGATGCTCTCGAATGACTTCTTCTAATACATCCCAAACCTCTGATCGAACACGTTCTACCATTCTTTTAGCACTTTTAATGTTATGGGCATATCCATCATTTACCAATCTTTTCATGACGAATGGCTTAAATAACTCAAGGGCCATTTTCTTTGGTAGTCCACATTGATAGAATTTCAATTCAGGTCCTACAACGATAACAGAACGTCCAGAGTAGTCAACACGCTTACCCAATAAGTTCTGGCGGAAACGACCCTGCTTACCCTTTAGCATGTCGGATAAGGATTTTAATGGCCTGTTTCCTGGTCCAGTCACAGGTCTTCCTCTTCTGCCGTTGTCAATCAATGCATCTACAGCTTCTTGGAGCATTCTTTTTTCATTTCTTACGATGATATCAGGTGCTCCAAGGTCTAATAGTCTCTTTAGACGATTATTTCTGTTGATTACTCTTCGATATAAATCATTTAAATCTGAGGTAGCAAATCTTCCACCATCTAACTGTACCATTGGTCTTAGATCAGGCGGAATGACAGGCACAACATCCAAGATCATCCAATCCGGCTTGTTGGTGGATTTTTTAAAGGCTTCAACCACCTCAAGTCTTCGAATGGTTCGAATCCTTTTCTGTCCTGAGCTATCTCTCAGCTTTAACCTTAGATCCTTTGAAAGTTTCTCAAGATCTATTTGCTTTAAAATATCCTTGATTGCCTCTGCGCCCATGGAAGCTTTGAAAGCATTTCCATATTTATCTCTGTACTCTCTATATTCTTTTTCGCTTAATAGCTGCTTATAGCTTAAGGATGTTTCCATTGGGTTGGTAACGATATAGGACGCAAAATACAGTACCTTCTCCAAGGATCGAGGAGACATATCCAGTAATAGTCCCATGCGGCTCGGTATTCCCTTGAAATACCAAATATGAGATACAGGTGCAGCCAATTCAATATGACCCATTCTCTCACGTCTTACTTTAGACTTTGTTACCTCTACGCCACAACGATCACATACAACACCTTTGTATCTTACTCTTTTATATTTCCCACAATGGCATTCCCAGTCTTTTTGAGGTCCAAATATTTTCTCGCAAAAAAGACCTTCCTTTTCTGGCTTCAGTGTTCTATAGTTGATTGTTTCAGGCTTTTTTACCTCACCCTTGGACCAGCTTCTAATCTTCTCCGGTGATGCAAGACCTATTTTAATTGACTCAAAATTATTTAATTCATACAAGGAGTTTCTCTCCCTTCTTATTGGTTTAATGATGATTCCCGTTCTTTTTGTGAATTCAACACCTTCACTGCTCATTGCTAATCCAGATGGAAACTTTGTTCCACCTGGATCTTAACCTTTCATGATTCAGTGTTACCATTCTATGCAAGCTAATTAAAATTCGTCATCATATTCTTCATATTCACTATAATCGTCTTCGTTAATATCTTCTCTTTCAATATCCTCTTCGTCAAAAATTTCCTCTGAATCAGTATCCTCTTTAACATCTTGCTCCTCATATTCTTCGGTATAATTACTGAATTCCTCTCCCTCAAGAATTACATTCAAGTCGCTGATATCTTCCTCTACAGATTCCTTGATTTCTAATTCTGCGTCATCTTCAGTTAACACCTTCACATCGAGGGCTAAACTTTGTAGTTCCTTGATCAATACTTTAAAGGATTCAGGAACTCCTGGTTCTGGTATATTTTCCCCTTTGACAATGGCCTCGTAGGTTTTTACACGACCGATTACATCGTCAGACTTTACTGTTAAAATTTCTTGCAGGGTATGAGCTGCCCCATATGCCTCTAATGCCCAAACCTCCATCTCACCAAAACGCTGGCCTCCGAATTGAGCTTTACCGCCCAACGGTTGCTGGGTAACCAAAGAGTATGGTCCAGTACTTCTTGCATGGATTTTATCAGCTACCAAGTGGTGAAGTTTCAACATGTATAGATACCCGACGGTTACTCGGTTGTCAAATGGCATACCTGTTCTACCGTCAAACAATTGAAGCTTTCCATCTTCTGGATATCCACATTCTGTTAATGCTTCGCGAATATCCTGCTCACTAGCACCATCAAATACCGGTGTTGCCACCTTCCAGCCTTTTTTCTTAGCAGCGAGACCCAAGTGTACTTCTAATACCTGCCCAATGTTCATACGAGAAGGTACGCCTAGGGGATTCAATACAACCTGAAGTGGTGTCCCATCCTCAAGGAATGGCATATCTTCCTCAGGTAATATCCTAGAAATTACACCTTTGTTACCATGGCGTCCTGCCATTTTATCCCCTACATTTATTTTTCTCTTCTTCGCAATATAACATCTTACTAATATATTAACGCCTGGTGGCAATTCATCCCCATTTTCACGGGTAAATACTTTTACATCTACAATAATCCCTGATTCACCATGGGGTACCCTTAAGGATGTATCCCTTACTTCTCTAGCCTTTTCACCAAAAATTGCCCGTAGCAATCTTTCTTCAGCCGTAAGTTCTGTTTCTCCCTTTGGTGTCACTTTACCAACAAGGATATCTCCAGAGTTAACCTCTGCTCCAATCCGAATAATTCCTCTTTCATCTAGATCTCTTAGAGCATCTTCGCCAACGTTTGGTATATCTCTTGTGATTTCCTCAGGTCCTAGCTTTGTATCACGGGCCTCTGCTTCATACTCTTCGATATGAATGGAGGTCAGGCGATCTTCCATAACAAGTCGCTCATTCAAGAGAATAGCATCCTCATAGTTATAGCCTTCCCAAGTCATGAAACCAATTAGTAGATTTGTTCCTAGAGCGATTTCACCATTGTCAGTAGATGGTCCATCGGCGATGGTGTCTCCCTTAGCAATACGCTCTCCCTTTTCAACAATCGGCTTTTGATTGATGCATGTTCCTTGGTTAGAACGTTTGAACTTCAACAGCTTATATCTGTCACGGCCTCCATCGGAGTCCCTTTTAATAACAATCTCATCTGCACTTACTCGGTCGATGATTCCTGCATTTTTTGCTAACAATACTACACCAGAGTCCTTGGCTGAAATGTACTCCATTCCTGTTCCAATGATAGGAGCATCCGTTCTTAATAATGGAACCGCCTGGCGTTGCATGTTGGCTCCCATGAGGGCACGGTTTGCATCATCGTTTTCCAAGAACGGAATCATTGCTGTGGCCACAGATACCACTTGTTTTGGTGATACATCCATGTAATCTACTTCATCCTTTGGCACAACGTCGATACCGCCATTCTTCGTTCTGGCAGTTACCCTTCGGTTCATAAATCTTCCTTCTTCATCCAAAGGTTCATTGGCCTGGGCAATGATGAATTTATCTTCCTCATCAGCAGTTAGGTACTCGATGATTTCTGTTACCAGGTCTCTTTTCCTATCTACCTTCCGGTAAGGTGATTCAATAAATCCATAATCATTGATTCTAGCAAAGGTACTCAATGAACCAATCAAACCAATGTTTGGACCTTCCGGAGTTTCAATTGGACACATACGTCCGTAGTGGGAATGGTGAACGTCACGAACCTCGAAACCAGCTCTTTCTCGAGATAGTCCCCCTGGTCCTAAGGCTGATAATCTTCTCTTGTGGGTTAACTCAGCCAATGGATTGGTTTGATCCATAAACTGGGACAACTGGCTGCTTCCGAAAAATTCTTTAATCGCAGCTGCCACAGGGCGAATATTAATTAGAGCTTGAGGGGTAATGACATCAATATCCTGGATTGTCATTCTTTCCTTTACAACTCTTTCCATCCTGGAAAGTCCGATTCTAAATTGATTTTGGAGTAATTCTCCAACTGACCTTAATCTTCTATTTCCCAAATGGTCGATATCATCTACTTCCCCAATACCATGGGCAAGATTTAATACATAACTAACAGACGCAATCATGTCATCAATGATAATATTCTTTGGTGACAGATCTCTGTTTCTTTCCTTTAATGCTTCTCGGATTTCTGCTTCCGTTTTGTAGGTATCCAAAATTTCTCTAAGTACTGGATAATGCACTTTTCTTTCAATACCTAAATCATCTATATTGAAGGTAATATAGTCTTTTATGTTTACAAAATGGTTACCGATGACTTTTACAGGCTTTTCGTCTTCACCAATAACAGTAACCGATTTGATGCCTGAATTTTCAATGGCAATCGCTGTTTCTCTATCAATTTTAAAGCCTTCTTCTACGAAGATCTCCCCAGTGTGTGGATTGACGATGGTCTCAGCGGCTTTAAAATCAACAATTCTGTTTACGATACCCAGCTTCTTATTATATTTATAACGGCCTACCTTCATTAAATCGTATCGTTTTGGATCAAAAAATAAGGAATCAATGAGTGATCTTGCACTATCTACAGTTGGCGGCTCACCAGGTCTCAGTTTCTTATAGATTTCTAATAAACCTTCCTCCTGAGATTTTGTGTTATCCTTGTCCAGGGTATTCATTAAGCGCTCGTCTTCGCCTAATAATTGTATGATCTCAGCATCAGTACCATAACCCATCGCTCTTAATAGAACTGTAACCGGCTGCTTTCTTGTTCTGTCTACACGGACAGAAATGATGTCATTGGAATCCGTTTCATATTCCAACCATGCACCCCTATTTGGAATAACCGTTGTGGAAAATAGTTTTTTCCCGGTTCTATCAAATTGAAGAGAATAGTATGGCCCAGGTGATCTGACCAACTGGCTTACGATAACTCTCTCCGCGCCATTAATAATAAAGGTTCCTTTATCGGTCATCAATGGGAAGTCTCCCATGAACACCTCTTGTTCCTTTACCTCACCAGTTTCTTTATTGATTAATCTTACCTTAACCTTTAATGGAGCAGCATAGGTAACATCTCTTTCCTTGCATTCCTCAACTTCATACTTAGGTTCTCCATCCAATGAATAATCAATAAATTCAAGAATTAGATTCCCAGTATAGTCTTGAATTGGAGAAATGTCCTCAAAGACTTCTCTTAACCCCTCCCTTAAAAACCACTCATAAGACTTACTTTGGATCTCAATCAGATTTGGCATATCAATTACTTCGTCAATACAGGCGTAACTCATTCTGGTTGTTCTTCCGACCTGAATAGGATGTGGCATGTTCTTTCACCCCTTGTTGTAATATAAAAGATCGCATGCTGCTATCGCAACTGCTTGTGACGCCAAGGAAACTTTTGAAAACATTAGGGTTTCCATGGCTGTAGAGCTTTTTGTGAAACTTAAGATCGCTTTCAAACATATGGCAAGACTATAAACCTAGTCCAAAGAAAGGTTATAGCCTGAATGTTTAAGAGAAGCCTCCTTAAGAATTGCTAGAAGAGAACTTTTAATCTATATTAACAACACTTTCTTTTGAAAGCCTTGTCGTTATCTGCTTTATAGAAAGTCAGTTATAACAAAATTGCTGGCTGCATACATATATTATAAAATACATAAGCGTCTATTTATGTACTGGAAATTAAGGATAAATATGCTATTTTAGCATTACTTTTATACTATTGCCATCTCAAATTTGTTTTATACACATGATAAAAAAATGCGAGTTGTATGGCATTATATAATGCTATCACAATCTTTTTTTATTGTCAAGCCTTGGTTTATATGCTAAAATATAGTGAATGTCTTTACATCCTTTTTCTGGATCCTCATATGATCATCCTTGGCAAATCATTTCATGGGAAATGATTTGTTTTATTTTTAAAAAAATTAGCACCCCTATATAGTTGTCTTCAGGTGTGCAAGTTTGATAAACAAAAAGGTACTCCAGATTGCTCTGGAGTCCCTTTTTCATATCTTTAATTACTTAACTTCTACTGCTGCGCCAACTTCTGTTAACTTAGCTTTAATTTCTTCTGCCTCTGCCTTAGCAGCGCCTTCTTTTACTGTTTTTGGTGCGTTGTCTACTAAGTCTTTTGCTTCTTTTAATCCAAGACCAGTTAATTCTCTTACAACTTTAATAACCTTGATCTTTTCTGCACCAGCACTTACTAATACAACATCAAACTCAGTTTTTTCTTCAACTGGAGCTGCTGCTACTGCGCCAGCCATTGCTACTGGAGCTGCTGCAGATACACCAAACTCTTCTTCACACGCTTTTACTAATTCGTTTAATTCTAAAACCGTCATATTTTTAATTGCTTCAATAATTTGATCTCTTGACATTTTAAAATACACCTCCGAAAGTTTTTAATTTATTGTTTTATTAAGCTTCAGCACCGCTTTGCTTGTCAGCAATTGCTTGAAGTAGGTAAGCAAGATTTGAAACTGGTGATTTAATGCTTCCAAGTAACTTTGCAAGTAATACTTCTCTTGATGGAATTTCAGCAATTGCTTTAATCTCTTCAAGACCGCAATACTTACCTTCTACAACACCTGATTTTAATTCTAGTTTTTTATGGGTCTTTGCAAAATCATTTAAGATTTTTGCTGGAATCACTGGATCTGCATAACTGAATGCGATAGCATTTGGTCCAGTTAAATCTCCTAATAAAGACTCAAAGCCTGTCTCTTGCGCTGCCATTCTCGTCATTGTGTTCTTATAAACCTTGTAGTCGATACCCGCTTCTCTCATCTTTTTTCTTAGTTCTGTCACTTCTTCCACGGTAAGACCACGATAATCTACAATTACTGCCGATTGAGCTTTGCTGAACTTTTCTTTGATTTCTTCCACGATCTGCTTTTTGATCTCTATTGCATTTGACATTTAGGTGTCCACCTCCTCTACAACTTAAAAACTCTTTTTCCGTCCTGTTATATAAAATAACAGGACCTCTCTGCCGTAGACATAGAGAGGTCCTATAATTTCTCAAAATCGAAATCTATAGTTTTAACCTCGGTAGGATAGTTTAAACCTTGCGAGTTCCTACGGTCTACGGTTTATATTCATATTTTCATTTACAACGTCTTTGATTATATCATTGTAAAATCTATATGTCAACAATGAAGCAAAGACAAATTATGCCATTACCTTAACTGGATTTATTTTAACGCCAGGACCCATTGTGCTGGCAACCACTACACTTCTTAGGTATTGTCCTTTTGCAGCAGCCGGTTTTGCTTTCACAACTGCTTCCATCAATGTATGGAAGTTGTCATTTAACTTTTCAGTTCCAAAGGATACCTTTCCAAGAGGAACGTGAATGATGTTTGTTTTGTCTAATCTGTATTCTACCTTACCAGCTTTGATTTCTTTTACAGCCTTTTCTACATCAAAAGTAACTGTACCTGATTTTGGGTTTGGCATTAAGCCTTTTGGTCCTAATACTCTACCTAATCTTCCTACTAGTCCCATCATATCAGGTGTAGCAACTACTACATCAAAACCAAACCAGTTTTCCTTCTGAATCTTTTCAACCATATCTTCTGCGCCAACGAAATCTGCACCAGCCGCTTCAGCTTCTTTCACTTTATCGCCTTTTGCAAATACAAGGACTTTACTTGTTCTACCAGTACCATGTGGTAAAACAATAGCTCCTCTAACTTGTTGATCCGCATGTCTTGAATCTACGCCCAATTTAATATGAGCTTCAACTGTTTCATCAAACTTAGCTTTCGCTGTTTGAATTACTAATTCTAGTGCTTCGTTTGCTTCATAAAGTGCAGCTCTATCTACTAGCTTTGCACTCTCTTGATATTTCTTACCTCTTTTTGGCATTTTGTTACCTCCCTTGTGGTTTTAACGGTGTTGAGAATACCTCCCACGCGATTTGCTTTTAACAACAATTATTCTTCAATTACAATTCCCATACTTCTTGCAGTACCTTTTACCATGCTCATAGCAGCTTCTATGCTTCCAGCATTTAAATCAGGCATTTTTTGTTCTGCAATTTCTCTCACCTTATCGATAGATACTCTAGCAACCTTAGTTTTGTTTGGTGTGCCTGAACCACTTTCGATTTTCGCAGCCTTCTTTAATAGAACAGCAGCTGGTGGTGTTTTTGTGATGAATGTGAATGATCTGTCCTGATACACAGTAATTACTACTGGTATAATCAAACCTACTTGATCCGCAGTTCTAGCATTGAATTCTTTACAGAATTGCATTATGTTAACACCTTGTTGTCCAAGAGCTGGACCTACTGGCGGTGCTGGAGTAGCTTTTCCTGCATTGATTTGTAGTTTTACTAATCCTGTAACTTTTTTAGCCATTGTTACACCTCCTCGTTTCCCTAAGTAAGCTAATCATTGATCGCTTACAAGAAATCTTTTATATTTAAAAGCATTTAGCTTTTTAACGATACCCTATATTTTCTGCACTTGGGTAAAATCAAGTTCAACTGGTGTTTCTCTACCAAACATAGAAATAAGCACCTTTAAAGTATGTTTTTCCATATTTATGCCTTTCACTACACCCATAAAACTCTCAAACGGACCAGAAGTAACCTTGATTGTGTCTCCTACGACGATATCAATCTGCGGTACAGGTTCTGAAATACCCATATTTCTCACTTCTTCATCTGTTAAAGGTATAGGTTTCGATCCAGGACCTACAAAGCCTGTAACTCCTCTGGTATTTCTAACAACATACCAAGATTCATCATTCATAATCATGTGTACAATCACATATCCTGGAAAAATTTTCTTTTGCTTTACTTTTTTCTTGCCATTTTTAATTTCAACTACATCTTCTGTAGGCACAAGTACTTCATGGATAACTTCTTCCATGCCCCTATTCTCTACAATTTTCTCTATATTGGCTTTCACCTTGTTTTCATGTCCTGAATAGGTGTGCACCACATACCATTTAGCCTTTTCTGACATATAGCAGAGCATTTATACGATTCGTATAAATCACTCTTCCCTCCCTCACTATTTTATGATTAGTTGAAGAGTTTTTCCAAAAATTGTATCTGCAATCCATACCCCAACTGCTGCAATGGCGCAAGTTACAAGTACAATCATTGTATAATTAATTAGGTCTTTCCTAGTTGGCCAATTCACTTTTTTTAATTCTGATTTTACGCCTCTGAAAAATTTTCCCATGTCTTGAGTTTTTCCAGGATTGTTTGTGTTTGTTTGTGTTGCCATATGCTTATTTCACATCCTTATATGTTAATATGGTAAACATACAAAAAATATAGGATTATTTTGTTTCCTTGTGAACCAAATGAGCCTTACAGAACTTACAGTATTTTTTCATCTCTAATCTTTCTGGATCATTCTTTTTGTTCTTCATTGTGTGGTAATTTCTTTGCTTACACTCTGTACATGCTAAGGTAACTTTCACTCTCATGTTTACACCTCCTAAAACCTATCTGTCTATCTCAACACTCCAGCAAATCGACGCAGATATCTCATTCTGATACCATTACTTAATAAAACTATCACAATTTGCAATAGATGTCAATACGATTTTTGTCCACCTATACATCGGCTAACTATGACTTATTCCAATACCTTCAACGATTATAAATACAGAGAAAAAACCACTCATTCCGTGCCTTTTTCTCTATACTTATGTTATTTTTTGCTAATTACCTTGTTTTAGTATAGCCAGTATTCTTTTAGATTATTATACGCAGACTAGTTTATTCCACATCTACTTGTCTAACTTTTTATCAAGTCCAGAAATTAATGTTCTTCTAGTCATATCATTTTAAAGGACTAGGTTTGATTGCCAAACCTAGTCCTAATGGTTATGCACTTGATAATTTCTATATGAAAATTACTTTATGATAGAAGCAACAACACCTGCTCCAACTGTTCTTCCGCCTTCACGAATTGCAAATCTTAATCCTTCTTCTATCGCGATTGGGTTGATTAGTTCGATAACCATTTGTACGTTATCTCCAGGCATACACAT
>CALECF010000168.1 GCA_937948705.1 uncultured Anaerosolibacter sp.
CTGGGATGTAGTAGGCAGGTTTTCATTTTCTGCCATTAGTCTAAAGAAGTCTGCTGGCGTTAAGTCAGTACCATCCCTGTAAGACTGATCTCCGATATGTACCATCAAAGGCATCACTTTAATGTTTAGCTCTTTACACAATTCTACCGGTATATCTGATACACTGTCTGTCAAAATTCGAATCATTTTCTATCACCTCTTGCCTTTGCTCGCGATACTTATATTGTATTATCATTGGCATTACTTTACAACCTTATTTTCATTTGTCGTTTATCTGTATAAAGGGCTTATCTTCCTCTTACAAGAGGAAGATAAGCCCTTTGCTATTATTTTTCTGTTGCATCAATTACCGCAAATGCAATCTTCGTTGCATGATCACCAATTCTTTCTAAATTACTGATTATGTCTAGGAAAATCACACCAGCGCTAGCACTACACTGTTGTTTATTTAGTCGAGCAATGTGACTGGTACGAAGGGATTTTTCCATATGATCGATCTCCCCTTCTCTTTCTATAACCCGTTTTGAAATATTTGTATCCCCAGTACTTAGGGCCAGAAGTGCTTGATCATAAGATTTTAATACACGGTCATGCATTATTTCCAGTTCTTTAATCGCTTCATCACTGAATTGAAGTCTATTTTCAATGCGATAGATAGCTAACTCGGCCAAATTATCTGCATGATCACCCACTCTCTCAATATCATTAATCGTATTAAATAACCCGTCAACCATTTCATGCTGTGATGCGGATATGGAAGCATTCGACAACTTAATCAAATAGGTAGCAATTTCTCGTTCTAAATGATTAATGGCACTCTCAAGTTTGAATACCTGGTGAGCTATTTTTTCTTCTTTTTTGAAGAAAGCTTCCATTGATTTTTCATAGGATTCTTTTGCCAACTGACCCATATGCAGTACTTCTTTAATCGTTTGTCCCAATGCAATGGAAGGTGTCTCTAAAATTCTATCATCCAAATATTTAACCCCTACTGGATTTTCTTCTTCATCTTCTTTTTCAGGGATCAGCTTTTTCGCAATATAGACCAATAAGCCCGCAAAAGGAAGTTGAATCATCATATTCGTAATGTTAAACAGTGTATGTGCATTCGCAATCTGTCTCGCCGCGTCTCCAGGTGTTAGGCTGGTTACCAAATGAAGCACCGGATTCTTTAAAATAAAAACAAAAATAATTGTACCAATGATATTAAAAAGTAAATGGATAAAGGCCGCTCTTTTTGCTGTTTTGTTGGCACTAATACTTGATAATAGTGCAGTCACACAGGTACCGATATTATCTCCAAACAAGATTGGTAGCGCTGCTTCAATGGGAAGCAGTCCCTGACTTGCAAGGGCAATCAATATACCGATGGAGGCACTACTACTCTGAATAATCGCGGTCAAGCCAAAGCCTGCCAGAATACCCAGTAACGCATCCAGTATCGTATCTTCACCAAAGCTCATTAGTAAAGCTCTAAAGCCCTCATATTCTCGTAGAGGCTTCATAGCTCCGGACATCATCTCCATGCCAATAAACAAAATACCAAAACCGATTAGAACTTCTGCAACATTTTTTGTTCGCTTATTGTTAGAAAATAACCAGATTCCTACACCAATAGCAACAGCTATAGGCGCATAATCTACTAATTTGAAGGATACTAGCTGGGCTGTTATGGTGGTACCAATATTGGCTCCCATAATCACACCAACGGCTTGGGTCAGACTCATGATCCCTGCATTTACAAATCCGATTACCATAACCGTAGTTGCACTACTGCTTTGAATCACCATTGTTACAATTGTTCCCACAAACACGCCCATTACACGGTTATTGGTCAGTATTTCGATCAGTCTTTTCAATCGATCTCCCGCTGCTTTTTCCAAACCATCGCCCATGATTTTCATACCATATAAGAAAAGTCCTAACCCACCCATTAATCCAAAAACAATATTCATGCAAGGTCCTCCCTTTATTGATTGTACTTCATCCATTTGTCATTATTGTAAGTTATAGAAATGCTGCCTCATCAGATTGAGACTGCCACCCCCTCTAATCATTCATACCTTGTATATCATACGATATTTTTTTCATGGTTTTGTTAACTTTATGTTAATTTTTTTAACTTTTCATTTGTTTTTTTAAGACCATGTAATAGGAGGATTTCATGAATGAAATCCTCCTTTTACATGGTCTTATTTTTTTGTAGTATCTAAAACAGCCAAGGCAATATTAGAAGCATGATCTCCGATTCTTTCCAGATTACTGATGATATCTAAAAAGATTACACCGGCTTCTGCTGAACAGGATTGCCTGTTTAACCTTGCAATATGATTGGCTCTTAGGGTCTTTTCCATTAGGTCAATTTCCCCTTCTCGTTCTGCAACCTTTTTTGCAATTCTTATATCTCCAGTCCTTAGTGCGAGTATCGATTGGTTATAAGACTTTACTACCCGTTCATGCATATGCTTTAATTCCTGATTGGCTTTTTCCGAAAACTCTATATTATGCTCTATGGCATATATGGCTAACTCAGCAAGGTTGTCACTATGATCCCCTACCCGTTCTATGTCATTGATGGTGTTGATCAAACCATCTACCATCTCATGCTGCTCTGCAGAGAGAGAGGTGTTCGAAAGCTTTACCAAATATTCGGCAATGGATCGCTCCATACTGTTTACAATCTTTTCTAGTTTGAAAACTTCATGGACTAACTTTTCATCCTTCTTAAAGAACGCTTCCATGGATTTTTCATAGCTTTCTAGGGCTATGTCTCCCATGTTTAGTGTTTCCTTGATTACTTGAATCATAGCAATGGATGGTGTTTCAAGTATTCTGTCGTCCAGATATCGTATCCCTTTCAGCTCCAGATCTTCATAGTCTTTCCTGGGAATAACTCGATTCGCAACATAAACCAAGAATGATGCAAAAGGTAATAATAGCAGGGTATTAGTTATATTGAAAAACGTATGCGCATTGGCAAGCTGTCTCGCTGCGTTATCCGGTGAAATACTCTTGACGAGGTTAATGGTGATTCCCCTGAAAAAGATCATAAATATAATGGTTCCAATAATGTTGAATAGGAAATGAATAAATGCGGCTCTTTTTGCTGTTCGGTTGGCACCAATACTGGATAGCACCGCAGTAACACAAGTACCAATATTCGTTCCAAAAACAATGGGCATGGCTGCTTCAATCGGTAGCAATCCTTCACTGGCTAGGGCAATCAAAAGACCAGTTGAAGCACTACTGCTTTGTACAATTGCTGTAATAGCAAAGCCTGCTAAAATAGCTAGTATTGAATCAATAAAGGTTGGTTTTCCAAAGCTCATTAACATACGGGTAAAACCTTCATATTCTCTTAGAGGCTTAACAGCATCCTTCATAAAATCCATACCAATAAAAAGAATTCCAAAGCCTATGAAGATCTCTGCAACGTTCTTCGTCTTTTTATTATCGGAGAACATCCAAACTGCTACTGAAACGCCTACAGCAACCGGTGCAATCGCACTAATATTTAAAGAAGCGATTTGAGCTGTAATGGTTGTCCCTATATTGGCACCCATGATGATTCCTGTAGCCTGCGTTAAGGTCATAATCCCTGCATTTACAAATCCTACTACCATAACCGTGGTAGCACTACTGCTTTGGATAATCATGGTAACCAACGCGCCGACAATCACCGCAATGACACGGTTATTTGTCAATACTTCAATGATTTTCTTCATTTTGTCTCCGGCTGTTTTTTCTAACCCGTCTCCCATGATGGTCATACCGTAGAGAAATAGCCCTAAACCGCCTAGCAACTCAAATACAATTTTCATCATTTCCCTCCAAGTTTGTCGATATCGTTTTTTCCCTTGTACATTATACACTACTTCATATCTTTTTTGTTAAATACATGTTAAATTTTTAATGGAAATTTTACATTTATATATCCTCTTTTACTATTTAATTCCTTTAAATTACAGTATCTCCAATTTTAGTACAAAATAAAAAAGTCTTCTTTAAAGACTTATAATGAAGACTTTTTTAAGAACTGATCTACAGATTTTAGATGTTCATAATTTCCTAGGTGCTTAAAAAGGGCGTATTTTTGTTCTCTAGATTAAGTTCTGAAATCCACCCTGTCTCAAGGCCTCATATAAAACAATATTAACTGAGTTGGATAGATTCAGAGATCGTGCTTTTTCATTTTCTATCATGGGAATTCGTATACACTGTTCTTCATGGGATTTTAAGATTTCCGAAGGAAGTCCCCCAGTTTCTCTACCAAACATGATAAAGCACTCATCTTCGAATTGTACCTCCGTATAAAATCTTTTCCCCTTTGTTGTCGCAAAGAAAAACTTAGAGGACGGATGTTTTTGAAACAATTCCTCGATATTGTCATAAATGGTTAAATCCAATAAATCCCAATAATCCAATCCTGCGCGCTTAACGTGCTTATCATCAATAGAAAATCCGAGGGGCTTAATCAAATGAAGCCTGCTACCAGTAGCAGCACAGCTTCTTGCAATATTGCCCGTATTTGGAGGGATCTCAGGTTGAAATAAAACAATATTCAATGCCATACACTCTACTCCTTTACTGCAATCTCGATTTCAATAACACCCATACTACTGACTAATGGTATACATAAGGTTTTTAAATGCCCGTTTGACACCGACAGATTTTCTCCTGTCAAAAGCGTAGGTGGTGTTATATCAATGATTACTCCCTCGTTATATAGTAGGGTTGCCGTATTTCCCATAATCATATTTCCTAGTTCTGAAATAGCACTTTTTGCAATTTCATCAAAGTGATCTACGGGCATGCCACCCATCATTCCTGAAGCAATTTTCTTCGCTATTTCTTCGTTCATGCTAATAATAGCCTGGCCTTTTAACCCTCCTGTTAACCCAATTAAAATAGCAACGTTCTGGGCCATAAAGGGTGATTCCTTCAAATAAATTTTACCAAGCTCGCATGGAATCATTGCTATCTGCATTAAAATATCTTTGCTTGCCTTTATAAAAGGATTTATGAGTTCTGCCTTCATAACAAGATCTCCCCTACTAATTACTTGTTTTACATACAATGTATTAGGCTATTATATCATAAATATTTATAAAATACATAAAAACTGTCGTTAAAGGTCAAGTTTCAAGATGAAAACAGTTACTGATTTCCGTGTATATTTTTAATTTTATTTTTATCTAAAATAATTTCCTGCTGATAGGCTGCTTTACTAAAAATCCTTTCAGCTTCCTCTAAAGATACACCCCGCAAATCCATTTTTTCCGGTTCTGCCACGCCAAATCCCTGCTGATACAAACTATACAGATAATGGATTGCTTGTGGTAAAAATCCTAATAGACGTGCACCCACTGTATCCGTAGCTACTGGATCGGTTCCTGCTATGATCAAGGAGGGTGTATCTATTGCTTTTCCATCAGAGGGCCCTGTTCCAATCATGGTTTTATCAGCACTTACAATTGTGATATCTATTGGAATCTTCTTCGTAATGGCAGTAATAAATCCATG
>CALECF010000169.1 GCA_937948705.1 uncultured Anaerosolibacter sp.
CTGACACTACCTCCTATTACGCCACTTTGGGTAGCAGGAATCGGTATCATATTTGGAGTCGTTTTTGGAAAAGAAGTCTTTGGAGGTTTTGGAAAGAATATTTTTAATCCTGCACTGGTAGCCAGATGCTTTGTATATGTCAATTTTCCTACGCCATTGACAATGTACTGGTCAAAGCCTGCGTCAGGATTTCCTGGCGGTTTTGGTGTATGGCTTACAGAAACCGTTGATGTACTTTCTCAAGCAACACCTATGTTAATCTTTAGAGATTCTGGACAAACGGCATCCTATTTAAATTTATTACTTGGTAATGTAAGTGGTTCACTTGGAGAAACCAGCGGATTGCTTATCATGCTTGCAGCAATTTACTTGATCTACACGAAATCTGCCTCTTGGCAAACCATGGCAGCTGTACTGGCTGGATATTTTTTCATGAGCACTTCCCTATTTTATATGGGCTCCACCACAGTACCTCATCCCCTATTCGGGCTGCTTTCTGGTGGACTCCTTTTCGGTACCGTATTCATGGCCACTGATCCGATCTCTTCACCTATGACCGTAGAAGGAAAATGGATCTATGGTATCCTTATTGGTGTTGTCACTGTGATCATTCGGGGTTATGCCCTCTTCGCCGGCGGAATTATGTTTGCAATCCTTATTGGTAACACTTTTGCTCCTTTGATCGATGAAGGGGTCAAAGGCTATAAAAGTCATCGTAAGAAGGTGATTGCATGAAAAATGGAAGCTTATACGCCATTATTTTTATGATCCTAATCACTGGGATTTTTACTTTTGCATTAGCTGCGCTCAATGAAAGTACTTCCACGCTTATCGCTGGAAACCAGTTTTTAAAGCAGCAGAGAGCCATCCTCTATGTTTTCAACATCCCTACCCATAGCAGAATGTCCTCTGAAGAAGTCAACAACCTCTATGAAAAACACATTCAAGAAGGTACATTAGGTCGCTATACTGTTTATGAAGGCTTTCAAGATGGAAATTTGCTTGGATATGCCTTTCCAATAGAAGGCTCAGGCCTATGGGGCTCCATAAGGGGTATCATCGCTTTGAATCCCGAGTTAGATACAATACTAGGCGTTGATTTTCTTGCCCATTCTGAAACACCTGGGCTAGGTGGTAGGATTGACGAGCTCTGGTTCAAAGAGCAATTTCGCAACATTTCATTGGGAGGGACATATCCCTTCGTGCTTTATAGACCAGCACAAGAAGGGCTTGTTGATTCAATATCCGGTGCTACTTCAACTTCAAAGGCTGTGCTGAATATTATTAATGAGGATGTTAATATAATCAAAGAAAAGACCAAAGGAGGGATTTAAAGATGCCAAAAGCAAAAAAGATATTTTTTGAGGGTTTGTGGAAAGATAATCCAATTTTCCGTCAGATCTTAGGCATTTGCTCTGCGCTGGCCGTTACAAATCTTATGCTTAATTCTTTGGTCATGGGTATTGGACTAATCTTCGTTACATCCTTTTCCAGTCTAACTGTGTCCGTACTAAGAACCTTTACCCCAAAGCATATCCGCATGATGGTACAAACCTTGATCATCTCTTCTTATGTGATAATAGTAGATATTGTTTTAAAGGCTTATTACCCTACTATGAGTGAAGCATTGGGTCCTTATGTAGGCTTAATTATTACAAACTGTATTATCATGGGACGATGTGAAGCTTTTGCACAGAACAATACACCCTTTACTTCCTTTTTAGATGGTATTGCCTCCGGCGCCGGTTATACTTTTATTCTATTATTTATTGCATTCTTCCGAGAATTGACAGGCTTTGCCACGCTATTTGGAATACCAGTTCTCGGAGACTGGTGGATGAAATGGAGTATTATGGTGATGCCTCCCGGTGCTTTTTTCATGCTTGCCATCGTTATTTGGATTGCCAGAAGCCTTTCCCCAGAGGATGAAAAAGAGAAAGAAGGTGCGACTGCATGATCGAAGTAAGCCCTATTGTCATTTTATTTGCTGCCATTTTTACGAACAACATGATTCTTTCCAATTTCCTTGGTATGTGTTCATTTATCGCCATATCAAAAGAAATCAATACTTCTCTTGGATTAGGTCAGGCAGTTACCTTCGTACTTACAGCCACAACAATTCTTAACTATTTTGTTTATCACTATGTACTCATACCTTTCAACCTAGAGTATTTAAGATTTATCGTATTTATCATTGTGATTGCTGCCTTCGTCCAATTAGTAGAAATGATCTTGGAAAGATATATGCCTAACCTTTATTATGCCTTAGGTATATTTCTACCCCTGATTACTGTGAATTGTGCAATCTTAGGAGTATCTTTGTTTATGGTTATTCGGAATTATACCCTAATGCAATCCGTAGCTTTCGGTTTAGGTTCCGGATTAGGCTGGACATTGGCGATTCTCGCCTTAGCAGGTATCCGTAAAAAAATCAAAAAGAACAAAGTTCCAAAAGGTTTAGAAGGCCCTGGGATCACTTTGGTAATTATTGGATTAATGGCCTTAGCTTTTCTTGGTTTTTCCGGTATTGTTCAGATTCAATAGGGGGGTGTTTGATATGATAATTTTAATATCCGTTGCGGTGATCACCTCCATAGCAGCGGTTTTGGCGATTTTGCTAACGCTAGCCAATTCATATATTGCCAATTATGGTGAATGTAAGATTATAATCAATAACGAAAAAGAGTGTGTTACAGAAGGGGGTAGTTCTTTACTTTCCTCTCTTCGAGACAGTCAGATCTTTATACCCTCTGCTTGTGGCGGCAAAGGTAGCTGTGCCTATTGTAAGGTTAAAGTTTTAGAGGGCGGTGGCCCCGTTCTCCCAACAGAGCTTCCTTACCTCTCTGAACAAGAATTAAAAGATCATGTACGACTCTCATGCCAGTGTAAAGTAAAAGAAAATATGAAAATTCAGATTCCAGAAGAACTGTTTAATGTAAAAGAATACAATGCCATCGTTGAAAAGGTTCAAGACCTCTCTCCAACCATCAAGCTACTCCGTTTAAAGCTCAATGATCCTGCTGAAATTACCTTTAAAGCAGGGCAATATGTTCAGCTAAAAGCACCTCTTTATGAGGGTAATGAAGAAGAGGTGTATCGTGCGTATTCCTTAGCCTCGAGTAAAAATGATAAAGGTTTTATCGAATTAATTATTGGATATGTTCCTAATGGCATTTGCACTACCTATGTTCATAATCACCTGAAACCAGGAGACGAATTATTATTTAACGGCCCTTATGGTGATTTTTACCTTCGAGATACGGATAAGGAAATTATTTTGATCGCTGTAGGGACAGGAATGGCACCCATCCGTTCGATTCTTTACCAGATGGAGGCTGATGGTATTAACAGGAAGACATCCTACTTTTTTGGAGCTCGTACCCTTGATGATTTAATTCTTTTTGAAGATATGAAAGACTTTGAAAAAAGATTTTCTACCCTCAAATACTATCCTATCCTCTCCAGACCAAGAGAGGAAGATCAATGGAATGGTGATGTGGGTCGGGTCACAGACTTGATCCAGCAGTATATCACCGAGGGTAGTAACATGGAAGCTTATCTATGTGGGAGTAACACGATGATTGAATCTACGGTTCAGGCATTAAAAGAAAAAGGTATTCCAGAAGAAGCAATTTATTATGATAAATTTGATTAGAAAAAGGTGGCTCCGTTTAAGAGAGCCACCTTTTTCTATGACGCATATGATAAGGTTTGCCGTATGATTCTTATATCACAGGAAATACTAAGTTAGAGGTGATATATCGTATGAGAACAACGAAAAAAGGTATCCTTTTTCTACTGGTTTTAAGTATTGTGTTATCTATTATAGGTTGTGGACAAGGGGCTAAAAAGCCAAGCCCACAATCAGACAATCAACAAAAACCTATGCCAAAAACCATAGAGGAAATTGAAAACGATGCCATTAAAGTAATGCAGTTGGCGGATCTAGTTCCCTATTTCGAAAAATCCATTAAAGAGAAAGAGGCAAAGGAGCAGCAGCAAAAACAAGAATCAGCACAACAAACCATAGCCCAAGGCGGTGGACAAGGCGGCGGACAAGGTGGCAATCAGGGTGGTGGTGAACAAGCACAA
>CALECF010000170.1 GCA_937948705.1 uncultured Anaerosolibacter sp.
TCGCTCCTATCTAATATTCATATATATCCTCTTTTATCTTTCTCGCCTATAGTTTTCCCTATTCTATTTTTTCCTATTTTGAATACAGGGGCTTCTTATGTTTTATATTTTTAACCCTTATGATTCTCTTCTTATCTTTTGATATAGCCAATAGGAATAAATATTGACACCAATGAGGGGACCAAATATCCCTATCATCATTACCTTAAAAGCAACTACATCCTGCAGGAAAACACTCAGCAATGCAAATATTCCTGATAAAGCGAATCCATATCCTCCCAAGCGGTGGGTTTTCGTCCATACCTCTTCATTCGCGAGGGTCCAAGGATTTTTAATACCAAAAAAGTAATTGTGGCGGATTTGGCCCATGTAATTCCCAATGACAACAAACAGGATTCCTAGACCAATCCTTACCATTTTACCTATATTCACATCATAGCCTAAGGCCACAGCCATGGTGAGCCAATGGATGGAGACTAAAAAGATCACGATTGCTGTCTGAAACATAGCATAGGCCTTCTCATGCTTGAAGTAGGACGCTTTTTTAGGATCAAGATTAGGTAAAAACACCATAAGCAGATGCAGTATAAGAGGCAATAACGCAGTAACAAATACCATTCCTTTGTCATTATATCGGTCGATTTCTCCGTTTAAATTCCAATGTCCTGGCACCATATTCGGTAAGTATTGATATACAAAAATTGTTCCAATCACTGAAAGCAAAACTATTAAAATAAGCCTTTTATTTATTTTCATCCAAATCTCCCCTTTCTGAAAACTCAAAAAACCATTGCATGACCTCCTGGACAATTGTTGTGTTTAAAGAATAATACACATTTTGGCCCTGTTTATCGCTAATCACAAGGTTGGCCTGCTTCAATAAGCTTAGATGATGACTAATAGAGGGTTTGCTAATATGGAATGCATCTGCAATTTCTCCTGCTGACAAGTCCTTCTCTCGAAGCATCTTCAAGATTTTTCTTCTGGTTGGATCTGCCAATGCTTTAAAAGCGTCGTTCAAGATGGCCACCTCCTTTTCCTTTATGCTCCCTCCTAAACTCCACCTTTGCCTTCCTCTATATTAGGGGATCTACTGCCGATAGAAGGGAATTCATTTTTGTTATTATATATTTAGATAAATATCTAACTATCTAAATATATAATATTACTTTTTTTATTCCTTTGCAAGCTTTTTTATCCAATATTATTATTTCCTAGATAGAAAAAAGAACCTCTCCCTAGAAGTTCCTTTCTTCTGTACTACTTTTCGATTTTTATTAACTCACAAATAACCTCCTGGCACACCGTCTGGATATTTTTATGATCTGTATCAATGATGAGGTCTGCCGCTTCATGGTACTTTTTCTTTCTTTCTTCCAATCGTTGGGCAATCGCTGATACCGTCATTTGGTTTCTTAATAATGGTCTTGAGCCATCATCCTTAATACGTTCATAGATGGTTTCCGCTTCTGCTCGAAGCAGCACCACTCGCCCATTTCTCTTCAATACCTCTATATTTTCAGTCCTTAGTACTACACCACCACCACAGGAAAGTATGGTATTTTCTCGGCCTTGAATTTCATGTATACGCTGAGTTTCTATGCCCCGAAAATAAGCCTCCCCATATATATCAAACATTTCATGGATCTTCATCCCTTGATATTCTTCAATGTTTTGATCTACATCAATCCAATCCATCTCTAAGAGCTTCGACAAGTACTGGCCTACGGTGCTCTTTCCTACCCCCATGAATCCTATCAGCACGATATTATAAGGAAACAACTTTCTTGACTGAAGCTTTCGACTATTTAGGATAACTTCCTGATAAATTTTTTCTATTTCACTAGAAAATTCTTTATTCTCCACCTGTGCTACAACCTTTGCTAATACCTGCTGCTCCCTCTGGGGTTGAAAAATAGGCATGTTTTTATGTCTTTTATAGTCTAAGACCTTCAATACCGTCTCCATTCGTTCTTCCAGAGCCTTCACGATAATCCGATCACAATCATCAATTTCTTGGCGTAATTTATCTAATTGATCCAACAAGTCCCCTCCTATTGATGCTTCATCATTCGTTCTATAATATCATAAAAGTGGGGAAAGGATACGGCTGCACATTGTGGTGTATCAATTTCTACACCTTCTTCACTTGCTATGCCTGCAATGGTCATGGCCATGGCAATACGATGATCTCCATAACTACTTATTTCTCCACCTCTGATCCTTTTTCCCCCGCGAATCACCATGCCATCCTCAGTCTTCTCTATATCTGCACCAATCTTCTTCAACTCAGCCACCAAGGCATCAATTCGATTGCTTTCCTTTACCTTCAGCTCTTGAGCATCCTTAATCACCGTGGTTCCCTGGGCAAAGGCTGCTGCCACTGCCAATATAGGAATTTCATCAATTAACCGCGGTATCATGGCACCCCCAATTTCTACACCCTTCAAAGTACTTCCTTTTACATGAATATCCCCTATTCTCTCTCCACAGTCTTCCCGAACATTCAGGATTCTAATTTGTCCTCCCATCTCCGTCAAGACATCCAAGATTCCCGTACGGGTTGGATTGATTCCTACATCTCTCAAAATAATTTCACTATCTTCCAGTATTACACCCAGAGCAATAAAAAACGCAGCTGAGGAAATATCTCCTGGTATCCTTCGATCTTTTCCATACAGTGGATTTCCAGGCCTACAAATTACCTGTAGTCCATCTGCTCGAATATCCGCTCCCATATCCTTAAGCATTAATTCCGTATGATTCCTCGATAAGTAAGGTTCACGGTTACGGGTCTCTCCCTGAGCATACAATCCCGCCAATAAAATCGCAGACTTTACTTGGGCACTAGGGACTGGTGAATCATAGGCGATTCCTTGCAGCCTTCTTCCCCTAATTTTAAGGGGTGCAAAGTTTTCCGTTGCTACACCTTCTATACTAGCACCCATCTGTCTCAGTGGTAAGATGACTCGATCCATGGGCCTTCGCTGTATAGAAGCATCTCCAGTGATTTCACAGTCAAAATCCTGCCCACTAAGAATTCCCGACATCAACCGAATGGTGGTCCCAGAATTCCCCACATCTAATCTTTCATTGGGCCGTCTTAATCCCCTTAGTCCCACTCCCCTTATTTTTACAAAATCCTTTTCTATCTTGATGTTGACGCCCAGCTTTTCAAAACATGCTACGGTTCTGAGGCAGTCTTCCCCTGTTAGAAAGTTATATATATGGCTTTCTCCCTCCCCAATGGCAGAAAACATAATGCCTCGATGAGATATGGATTTATCTCCTGGTATATCTATACCTGCTTTTACACTATGTAATGGCTTAATAAACACCTGTATTCACCTTCCCTTTACCACTAGAATTCATCTTTTGAAAGAAGCTTTTCTACCACCGTTCCCCGATCTGTTGGTAGAATAAAAGATATTTTTCCATGACTATTTTTTTTATCTTTACTCATTTTATTCAACAGGACGTCTTGATCATAGGCAGAGATATCAAGGGAAATATCCGTAGTCTGGAAAAAGGATAGGAGTTCCTCCAGGTAATTACCCTTTATACATCCAAGTCTTTCTGCCAGCAAAATTTCATGATACATCCCCATCCATACAGCCTCTCCATGGGTATATTTTTCGTAGGAGGTGAGCGCTTCTAGGGCATGTCCGATGGTATGGCCAAAGTTCAATATCTTTCGTAACCCCTCTTCCTTTTCATCCTGGGATACAATCTTTGCTTTGATTTCACAGCACCTTTTGATAATATAGGTAATACATTCTTGATCCAAAGACATTATCTCTTCCATATGGCTGCGAATATATTCAAAAAGATGATAATCATAAATGATACCATACTTTACAACTTCCCCTAGGCCGCTGATAAACTCTCTTTTGGATAGGGTGCGCAGCAGATCTACGTCAATGACCACCCCTTGAGGCTGATAAAATGTCCCCATAATATTTTTCCCCTGGACAATATTAATACCTGTTTTTCCACCTACACTGCTGTCCACTTGGGCCAGTAAGGTCGTTGGTATTTGAATATATCCGATACCCCGCATATAGATGGATGCACAAAACCCTGCAATATCCCCTACAACACCGCCTCCAAAAGCAAGAATCTTACTCTTTCTTGTACAGCCTATCTCATATAGATAGTCAATAATCTCTGTCACTGTATGAATATTTTTACTTTCTTCTCCAGGTACAATCACAATCTTATGGACTGTTTTATCTCTAAGGGCGTGTTTTAATTGTGCTTCATATAGCGCTTCCAAGTTTTCATCGGTAATCACTATCCACTGATCTGCAGTGCCCATATAATCTCCAAGTTTTTCTAGGAGAGCACTTCCGATATATATGGGATACGCCTTTTCTCCTAAATCGATTTGTAGTTTTTCCATCGTTCCTCTATCTCCCCCAAAGAATCTCCGCCAAACTTTCTTAAAAACTCTTCAGCAATGATGGTCAACGCTACCATTTCACCTACAATGGCCGCTGAAGGTACGGCACAGGTATCACTTCGTTCTACACTGGCAGCATAGGGCTTCTTTGTCTCTATGTCTACACTCTGTAAAGGCTTGTTTAGGGTGGGAATGGGCTTCATAGCACATCGCAATAGGATATTTTCCCCATTGGACATCCCCCCTTCGATACCCCCTGCCCGATTAGATCTTCGATAATAGCCTTTATTTTCATCGTAGAAGATTTCATCATGGACTAGTGATCCCTCTAGGTTCGCAGACATAAACCCACAACCAATCTCTACGCCTTTGATTCCCTGTATACTCATAAGCCCCTGGGCAAGCCTGGCATCTAATTTACGATCCCAGTGGACATAGCTTCCTAGTCCCACAGGCACGCCCTTAATCTGTACTTCGAAAACGCCGCCCAGGGAATCTCCCGCACTTCTTGTCTTTTCAATCTCCTCTATCATTCGCTTGTCTGTCGAAGGATCTACACAATGTACAGAAGACTGCTCCGCCATCTGAAGCCGTTGAAAGTCATGAATTTCTTCCTCAAGCTTTACGCTCCCAATGGCAGTCACGTGGCTCCCACCTTCGATGCCAAAAAGCAAAAGGAGCTGCTTGGCGAAACTGCCAATGGCTGTTCGTACCGCAGTTTCTCTGGCACTACTTCTTTCCAAGACGTTTCGAATATCCTGGAATCCATATTTCATGGCACCTGCCAGATCTCCATGGCCAGGCCTTGGCTTTGTTACCTTTCGTTGTTCTATATCTGCTTCTACAGTGTTCATATAGGGTTCCCAGTTTTTATAGTCCCGATTGGCAATGAGAAAAGATATGGGGCTCCCTAACGTCTTACCCCCTCGCATACCTGAAAGAATTTCAACTTCATCCCTTTCAATTTCCATACGACCGCCACGGCCATATCCCTTCTGCCTTCGCCGTAAATCTTTATTCACCACTTCTATATCGATAGGAATATTGGCAGGGAAACCTTCTATAATACCCGTCAGACATTTTCCATGGGACTCACCCGCCGTGAGATATCTCAACATTTTCATTCTCCTGTCTTTTTTGCTTTTCATTATAACATAACGGTAAAATTTTGCCAGTGATAGTTTATCCAATTCCATAGTGCACCTATGTAAAAAGGAGCAGATCAATTTCTGCTCCAACGACTCTACTAAAAGCTGATTACAAGTACTTCCTTGAGAATATCTATTCCCTTTTGATAACAGATCACACTCTTATGATCTTCCCCCATCAATGCAAATAGTTCAGCCAACTCTAAATAACTTTTTCCTAATTCTTTAGGCATCTCTGCTTTTTTTAGTATTTCAATAATCTCTTCAATGATTTCCATAGCCTTATGGTTCTCTCCCATTTCCCTATGGATCCTTGATTTGCTTTTTAGTGCATTGACTCTGTATCTTTCTATATCACTAGCTTTTCCAATTTCTAAAGCTTCTGAAATCATATGGTGGGCTTGATCATAATCTTTTTTATGGATGTAATAATTGGCATAGGCTAGTATCGTTTCCGCCAAGGAATCATCCTGTATTTCCTTCTTTAAATGATAGGATTTGTCTAAATGCTCTAGGGCCTCATCATATCTTTCCGTTCGCATATAAATGTGTCCTAGGTTATCCTCAATACAGGCCAATTCCTTCTTTTGGTTGCTTTGCTTATACATATATAATGCCTTCTTTAAACATTTCATCGCAATTTCCACATCACCATTTTCCATATATCCTGAAGCCAATAAGGATAATGTTTCACCATATTCATAAGGATTTTCAATCTGTGTCTGAATCTCATTGGCCTTTAAAGCATAATCGATGGCCTCATTCCCTTTTCCCATATTTACATAACACAGAGACATATGATAGTAAGTTTTAAATTCAAGTTCTTTGTTTACCAGCTTTTTCTTGTGAATAACGACTTCTGCTTGATTAAACTTGTCTAGGGCGGAATGGAAATAATTCTTATTATAATACGTGGTACCTAGCTGTAGATAGCTTAGCACCACCCCTTCATAATCTCCAACTCGAGTATAAAGCCTCACGCTTTCTTCTAGATAACGTGCTGCCTTTATATTTTCTTTAATTTTTAGATAAATAGAACCTAGGAGATATTTCGCCTTTGCATCGATGACAATCATATCATGTTTTTCAGTAAGCTCTACCATACTTGAAATTTTTGCGATAGCCTTTTCATAATCCTTTTTATAAACGAGGGTTTCTGCTTCTAATAAAATAGCTTCGCAGTGCATTTCCAACTGTGCTTCTCTTGTTTCAACCAGATAATCCACTGTCACACCCAGCTGTTTAGCGAAATATTTTAACAAGTCCTGACTAGGGTAGGACTTATCTCTTTCTATATGGCTAATCTGGGCTGCTGTGATACGATCACCGGCCAAATCCTTTAGCGTCATGTTTAACTTCTTCCGGTGCAGCTTAATCTTTTCTCCTAGGCTCAAAAGCTCCATACAATGTCGACCCCCAACAAATATTTTGAATACGATGTTTTTATAAATTCTACCTTTTTTCTTAGAATCCTCTTTTTTAAAGTTTTTTTTAATTTACTTTGAGTCCCTAATTATATTTTTTCTGATTTACATGAGTTTTACAAAGGACTGGCATTTCCGCTCCCTTAACACCTTTATATCCATATGTATTTTTTTGTAATCTATGGCCACCTCCAGCAGCGCCTTTTTGAATCGAGGATCAAACTCCTTATGACATCGCTCTTGGTAAGCTGCTAGATTTCCTTTTTTCACTTCCTCTGCGGCGATCTTTCCGCTACGAATTGCATAGTAAATGCCTTCTCCTGTAAGGGGGTCTGCAAAGCCTGCTGCATCACCTATGATCAAAATATTATCCTTGCATACCCTTCTGTAAAATCCCCCTGCTGGTAGAAAAGCACCCTTTACTTTTACCCTTGTATCTTCCAAGAGATAAATTCTATCTAGCCTTTTTATATAGTTTTGAAATTCCTTTAGCAGTTCCTGTTTCTTAAATACAGGTCCTCCAATTCCTACATTGATTTCCTCTCCCCCCATAGGTATCGACCAACCCATGGAAAAAGCTACGGGGACACTGAGCAATTTGAAATCTCCATTGAGATCTTCTTGCTTTTTTGCAAGGGTTGTGCTGATGGTAAATCCTGTTTTGTATGGACTCATACGGGGGTAATCATCTATATAGTTTCTTACCTTACTAAAAATCCCATCACCACCAAGGAGAAATTTGCAATAGTATTCTCCTGAGGAAGTATATATTTTTACTTTGTCTTTTTGCTGTTCTAATTGATAAAATAATGTGTCATCTATAAATCGAACACCCTGTCCAATAGCCTTATTCACTAGAAATTGATCCAGTTCTTTTCTAGGAATTGTGATTCCTAGTGGCTCGCTGCTATGATAACTTGATTTCCCTAGTTCTTTTCCATAAAGGGATATGCTATGGATTTCGTTTCGTATAAACTCCTTTGGTACATTAAATCCCAATTCCTTTAAGGCCTTCATTGGAACAAACCCACCACAGGTTTTATCTCTAGGGAACTTTTTCTTGTCTATCATTAGGACGTTAAGCCCGCTATCTGCCAACTCCCTGGCTGCCGTTGCACCTCCAGGCCCTGCACCAACAGCAATTACATCGTAGATTGTTGTTCTTGTTGTCATAACTTCCCTCCAGCTTCTCCATAAACGTCACTTGAATATGGCTTTTTGGTATGAGTACTTTATAATAAACGCCATGCTTCCCATTCTTCATTATGAATATATTTATCAAAAAAAAGAAAAGTCTCCCTTTGTTTTTGGAAACCAATACCTCGTTTTTATTTTATCCCTTCCTCCTTTTTTCATACCTGCAGGAAACTTATCTTCTAAAGATTGACATGCCCCATCAATGATCGATGATTGTTTAAAGTATCTGCTTCTTCCTGCCGCTCCCTTTTGTTATGTATTTTATAGGTATCTTTCGGACAAACTTTAATATATTAAACTAGAAGGGAGTGGTACAAACTATCATGAATACGATGACACCTACCACAGATCATTCAGTAAATATCCAAACCCCTATGGCAGCTTCTTCATTTAGTAAAATTTTTGTAGACTATTTACATACATACTATAAAAGTGACCAGTATAGTGACTTGATCATTATGTGTATTGGTACAGATCGTTCCACTGGTGACTCTCTCGGTCCACTGATTGGCTATAAGTTGCAGCGAATATTGAAGAGATATCAAAATGTATTTGTACATGGCACTCTGGATGATCCTGTCCATGCTAAAAATTTGAAAAGCTCTATCGATCATGTCTATCGTTCATATAAAAAACCTTTCGTGGTTGCCATCGACGCCTGCTTAGGTAAGGTGGAGCGCGTAGGTTGTATCAATATGTCTCACGGTCCCTTAAGACCTGGTGCTGGTGTAAATAAAGATCTTCCCCCTGTTGGTGATATCCATGTAACTGGTATCGTGAACCTGGGGGGCTTTATGGAATATATTGTCCTCCAAAATACCCGCTTAAGCCTTGTCATGAAAATGGCAGATACCATTTCAGAGGGAATTCAGTACGGTCTCTGGAAATACCTTCAAGAAAATGCAAGGGAGCAGTCAAAACTATTCTAGTCTTGACTGCTCCTCAGATTTTTCTTTTGTTTTAAAATAAAGATTCATAACTCCTTTGTTCGATGGCATGGATGATTTCTTCTACATTTTTTCCCCCTGCATTCACCACCAGGGCTCCATTGTCCATATCAATGACATTATCGAAGTTTGCTAAGTAGCTCAGTCTGCTGTGATCACTATCATACAATATGGTGTCCACGTACCCTTGATATCGTTCATCAACAACCTCATAACCTCGTGCTTCTAATTGTTTTCCGACTGCTTCTAGTCCACATGGAATAGCTATGACCTTAGGCATTTCAACACCTCCTAGCTGTATTATGACTAGAAGGTTTCTCCTTTATACGCCTTTTATAAAAAATTACCAAAAACACTTCATTTTATAACCCTTCAAACTACTGAGGTACAAAAACCTGTATCATGTCAGGGCAGATTGTCATGGATACTGGCGCTTCCCCGATAATATCCCCATCTACATTTATCATAAGCCTCTCTAGCCCATCAATTTTTATGGTTTTACCTCTAAGCATCTCTACTTCTTCGACCCGTACATGTTCTCCAGAAAAGATAGTGGGAAACAGCCTCAACAGCTTAACCTTGGAGATTCTATTTATAATACATATATCAAAATATCCATCTTCAATTTCTGCCTGGGGGGCAATCTTCATCCCACCGCCGTAATATCTCCCATTCGCTACTGCCACAAGCATGACATTCCTTCTCATTTCTACGCCGTCAATCTCCATGACAACATCCTTATGCCGAAAATACAACAGAGTCTTTAATACCCCAGCCACATAGGCAGATGGCCCCTTTACATACTTCTTAATATTTTCAGTTTCCTTTACGATCTCAGCATCCAAACCTACACTGGCCACATTTAAAAAATATCGCCCGTTGGCCTGTCCACAATCAATGACTGTCTTATGGCCTCCATGTATAATCTTTAGCGCCTTCAAAGGATTTTCCGGTATGCCTAGTGTCTTAGCCAAATCATTTCCAGTTCCGCTAGGAATAATACCCAATGCAGACTTCCCTAGGTCCATGCCGTTGATCACTTCATAGATGGTTCCATCTCCTCCTACAGGGATAATGGTGCGGCATCCTCTTGCCACTGCTTCCCGGGCCAAGATTTCTCCATCCCCTTTGTATCGTGTAAATCTTATATCATAAGAAATGCCTTTGCCATCCATGAATTGATGAATCTGTTGAGCAATAATTTTCCCTTTCCCTTTTCCAGCAACAGGGTTAATGATAAACATCCACTCCATACAATGATCCTAAGAAATTGCCCTAGCGTACTCATCAAGAGAATTATTCTTGGCACGATCTAGGGCCTGCAGTTCTTCCACAGAAAGGGTGTAGGATGATTTTCCTTTTTTCACAGGTTTCCCATATACTGTCGTATTACTTCTACCATACATACTCGTTAAAATAAAGCCATTGTGTTCTTCATCTAAGAGTGCAATAGACACACTTAGATCTCCACCCGTATCATTGAAAGCATTATAACGTACGATACCTACCTTCTGAATACTTTTTAGTAATTTCCCCTCTATCATTCCTAATCTCTGATCAATTTTATTCATATGAATATCTGCTTGATCAATTCTT
>CALECF010000171.1 GCA_937948705.1 uncultured Anaerosolibacter sp.
TGGCAGTATCCCCATTGGCTGCGACCCGGTCTGCACCCACAATCACTACGTCGACTTTTCCTTGCGACATTAGAAATCCGGCCATGTTGTCACAGATTAGGGTTACATCTATTTCAGCTTGATGAAGTTCATAGGAGGTTAATCTTGCGCCTTGCAGATAGGGCCTTGTTTCATCTGCATAGACTTTCATGGCCCATCCTTTTTCCTTGGCGATATACATGGGAGCTGTTGCTGTACCATATTTAGCTGTAGCCAGGCTACCCGCATTGCAATGGGTAAGAATCCGTATGCCATCTCTTAGCAAGGGCATGAAATTCTCTCCAATAGATCGGTTGATGGATTCATCTTCTTTCTGGATTTCAATGGCTTCTTCTAGTAGTAGACGTTTTTTATCCTCTAAAGATCTATCTGCTAATTCAAAGGCTCTTTTGACCATACGATCTATAGCCCAAAATAGGTTAACGGCTGTGGGTCTTGATTGGCGTAGGTATTCAGCATTTTCCTTTATCAATTCAACAAAGCTTTGATGGTCATCTACAGATGCATCCTTGATCCCGATATACATCCCATATGCTGCTGTTATACCGATAAGAGGAGCTCCTCTTAACTCCATGTCTTTTATAGCATGAAAAACTTCTTGAATTGTTTTTTTTGTATTATATTCTGTTACTTCTGGTAATTTTAGTTGATTTAATATGTGTAGGGTATCTTCTTTCCACAGAATAGGTTGTACAAATTCCACTAGAATCAGTCCTCCTTAAAATATTGTATTACGTACAAGTTTTGTCACATCTTCAAAATGGTGAAAATTAGCGCGATTTAATACTAAGCATTCTGCTAATTCAAGTACTGCTATTTGAACAGATTTTCTTTTTTCAAGGTCTTCAATACCATCCACATCAATATTATGAGCTAACCCATGCATTCTTCGAATCATCACTGCTCCTGCGTAGCCAACCGCATCTACAAAGATATTTCTCATGTAGAATTCTTGATAACCCATTACTTTTGCTGATATATCTCGCACATCCTTATTCCAATTATTCTTAAACTTTTCTTCGAATTGCTTATATAACGTATCGATAGTATCTAGTAAATAGATTCGGTAATCCTGTACCTTAGCTGAATCTATGTTTTTTCCACTCCATGAGATATAGTTAATTAGAAGATTTCCGATAATCTTGCCAATGTCAAAGGAAGAGGGGCCTACAAAGGCAAATTCTGTGTCGAAAGCGCGCGTTTCATTCGCATCTGCAAAGATGGACCCTGTATGTAGGTCTCCATGGAGTAGGCTTTGGGCTTCTGTTAAAAACTTATATTTCAACTTAGATACTTCCAACCAAAGGATTTCCTTTTTCCAGAAGACATCCTCGAGATAGGGTCTTAAGATAGGGTTGATATTGTTTCTTTCTGCGTCATAATAGGGATCTGTGAAGATTAAATCCTCCGAAATCTCACAGAGTTCAGGATTTACAAATTTCTGTACCAATTGTTTCTTGGTTTCAGAATTCATATATAGATCAGAGGTGTAGAAAAGCATATTGGCCAGAAAGGTTGAAATGTGGTCGGAGAATTTTGGAAATTTCTTCATCTGAACCATGCCATAACGCATAAGGCTGAGATGGGATAAATCCTCCATGATAATTAATGCCATATCATCGTTACGATGGTACAGTTTTGGAACCAAACCTGGTACTAGGTCATTTTGAATCTCTAGGGCATCAGCTTCTATGATTGTACGATGAATGCTTAAAGGCCAACTTTCCCCTACTATACGAACATAAGGTAAAGCTTGTTTTATGACTACTGATTTTTCCGCCCCATTGTCCTTGATAATAAAAACTAGATTGAGATTTCCATCTCCTACTTCTCTACAATCTAGGCTCTTATGCTCTGAAAAGATACCTGCTTTTACTACATAGTCAATAGCTTTCTGTTCATCCAATTTATAATATTGCATAACTAAACCCTCCTTGTATTATGGCTTAATAATCTGATTACCTTAAATATTTAGATAAATTCTACATACTTTTTTTATATCCTCTTTATCAATGGCTTCGCAAAGATATTCGTAAAAATATTAGATTAAGCCAGTATATAAGGACTACTTATTGTGATGCACATTCGTAAAATCTTTAATATTATTTCACGAATTGAATAGAATTACCACAAATTTGAACCAATGAGAAATGGATAATAATTATGGTAGCGTTAAACTAGGTTAAAGGATATGTATAAGTGTTATTGATAAATTAACAATAATAAAAAAATCAAAAATATAGTGCATAAAAGAACCGATCCATTGTTGTATGGATCGTATAATGTTCCCATTTCTTTTCTTCTTCATATAATAAAGAGAGATTTTTATAATGGAGAGGAGAAGAGATATGTTTTCTATTAACGACTATCCACATAGGAATGCCAACACTTATCATAATTTTTACCCATACAATAACCAATATATAGCAGAAAGTGATAAACCCAGACTTTTCGACAGAAATGCAAGGATAGAAAAGGGCACAATGACGCTAAATGGTGCTGGCATCATAAGGGTACAACCGGATATTGCCATTGTAGTGCTAGGTGCAATCAGTGAAAATATGGAATTGCGGACTGCGCAACAGGAGAATGCTGAAAAAGTACGGAATATTATTGACACGCTACTAAGGATTGGTATTGAAGAAAGGAATATTGAAACAGAATCCTATTCAGTTATACCACAGTATGATTATGTAGAAGGTGCACAGGTCTTTCGTGGATATAGAGTGACAAACAATTTGAAGGTAACCATCCGAGATATGGATAGAGTGGGAGCGGTGGTAGATGCTGCCGTAGCAAGTGGTGCCAATGTAGTATATAATGTAAACTTTACAATATCTGATCCCACTCGTGTCTATAAAATGGCACTATCCCAAGCTATTGTAGATGCGATCAATAAGGCTATTACAATTGAACGTACGCTAAATATTATTGTAGATAAAACGCCAAACACTATCGAAGAAGAGAGTATTAGCACTGGTATTATACGTGAAAGAGATGAGCTCTTCTCTCCAATCGCTACAACGCCAATAGTTGGTGGACGGATTGAGGTTGTTGCAAGAATAAAAGCAACCTTTGGCTATAGAAAACTTTTAAAGTAAACGAACCGTGGATACATGAAAATTAATGTTTAATAGGGCATATGGTATAACGTCACAATCATCTTTTCATAATAGGAATACAATGGGTGAATACTATTGTATAGACATGAAAAATTTAGGAGGTATTGTGATGGAAAAAAGTCATAAAGGATTGTCAGCATGGCAATTAACTATGATGGCTCTGGGAACAGTAGTAGGAGGATCATTCTTTCTGGGGACATCTGTGGCCATTCGAGCTGCAGGCCCCGCTGTTCTAATTTCATATATATTGGGCGGAATTTTAGTATATTTCATTCTTTTCGCTTTATCAGAAATGACGGTAGCAGATCCACAGCCCGGCTCATTTCGTACTTTTGCTGAAAAAGCTTTTGGCCCAGGATTAGGGTTTGTAGTTGGGTGGGTTTATTGGACGGGTATTGTTTTAGCCATGTCGAGTGAGGCAACTGCAGTATCCATTTTCCTGAGAGCTTGGTTTCCCGGAGTTTCAGTGCCTTTAATAGGGTCTTTTGTTATCGTTGTGGTAACTTTGCTTAATTTATTAGGTGCTGACCGACTAAGCAAATTAGAAAGTGGTCTTGCAGCAATAAAACTACTTGCCATCGTTGGGTTTGTAGTGTTGGGCGTGGCACTGATTATCGGTTTTGTTCCCAACACACCGATGGTGGGAATCGGAGCATTAGATGCAGAACCATGGTTTCCTGCTGGCATGGGAGGAATTGCAGGAAGCATGCTTATTGTTATGTTCACTTATGCAGGCTTTGAAATTATAGGTCTGGCTGCTTCGGAGACAAGTAGTCCACATAAAACAGTACCAAAGGCTATCAAGTTTACTGTGGGTGGTCTTGTGGGATTGTATGTGGCGACAATCATCGTGCTCTTACCATTAATTCCTACAGATATTCTGGATGTGGAAAGAAGTCCTATGGTTTTAGCTTTAACCAGATGGCGATTAGGATGGGCTGGAAATGTCATGAATATCGTTTTGATTACTGCAATTCTGTCTACTATGCTGGCAGCTATGTTTGGTTTAGGAAGAATGATTCGATCCTTAGCAGATGAAGGTCATGCGCCATACTGGCTAAAAGATAAAGGAGATATACCTTATCGTGGAATTCTTTTTTCTGGTGCTGCAATGCTGGGAGGGCTTTTTATTGGATTTGCACTTCCTGAACAAATCTATATATTTCTGGTAAGCTCTGGTGGATTTGCACTTCTTTTTACATATATGATCATACTGGTAACACATTATAAGTTCAGAAAAGACAATGGCTGTCCACCAAGGGGGAATTGTCAGCTTCCAGGATACCCCTATTCATCTTGGTTAACTTTAATCAGTATCATTGCAATTATTATAAGTATGCCATTGATTCCAGGACAAGGATCGGGATTACTTGCAGGACTAGTGCTGACAGCTTTGTATACTGCTATATATTTGTTTAAAAAAAGGTATCTTCAAAATATATCCACGGATACTTCTCTAACGAAAGAGAAAAAAACATCGAAAAGGCTAGAACGGCTAAAACCACAAACCCATATGGAAATTGCAGATGAGCTTAACGCTGACATCCTGCCGATAGAAAATAATAAAAAAGAAAAAAATGACGCTACGATAGAAAAATCTAGAAAATGAGTCCCATGATTATGACAATAATCGAAAGATTTACCAGTCAAATGTGTCAGAGTGGGATTCGATTGAAAATATAGTAATTGACAAAAGAAGACGTACATACTAGTCTTCTTCTGTTATGATCCAAAAGAATGTGTTACATTATTAGCAGTAGTACACTTACGAACCACAGAAAACAATATAAATGCGTATTTATATAAATTATGGTTTGTATTATAATGTTAATTAGGTAGATCCTACTAAATCGATACGGAAATACGGGGTAAAATAGGGTCAGTATAAGGGATGTTTTTAGAGGATGGGGGTGGCATTTATGGGGGAAGTACATTTGAACCTTGGCGGTGGTTGCTGAGGTCCCTTAGATGCAGGTGCTGGTCAGTACCAAGAAGGAAACAAAGACAATTGTCTAGTTTGTGGAGAAATACTGGACTATTTCCAATATGGAAAAGAACTCAGATGTATGGACTGCGGTAAGATGGAGATAGGCTATGTTCATTGTTCAAAAGGACATTATGTTTGTGATCATTGCCATGGTAAAAAATCCTATGATATAATTTTAGATTTAATATTTTTAGCAAAGGATACAAACCCTATAAGGATAGCAGAAAAAATCATTGATGAGGCTCCCATACCTATGCTAGGCTGTGAACATGCTTGGATTGCTTCGGGAGCACTTTTAGCTGCAATAAAAAATCATGGAGAGATAGTTATTTCAAAGGAACAGGTTATAGAAGCACTAAACCGAACACGGAGACAAGCAATTGGCGCATATTGTGGACTAACCGGTGTTTGTGGAATAGCGCCAGCTATAGGTGCCTCATTTAGTGTTATTTTGGGTGCTGCTTGTCCTAAAAATGAGGAAACAGCCATTACAATGCATGTAGTTTCTAAGATTATTGAAGCAATCGCCAATGAAACAGGGCCCTGCTGCTGTAAAAATTTTGTACATACAGCGCTGGCAACAAGCTATAAGCTTACAAAGCAATATCTTAAAATCGATCTACCTTGTAGAGACGAGCATATTTGTCAACATAGCCACAGACATCCCCATGGCTGTAGAAAAAATCAATGTAAGTACTTCTTACATGCTTATTAAAAAGAAGGATAATCTTTAAAATCTAGAGCGATATAAAAGCTACAGTTTATGTAGCTTTTGATGTTTATAAATCTAGTAAAGAAGAGATCTCTCGACTGGTAACAATGAAAAATCTAAGAATATAGATAGAATGATTATTTGGAGAGATTTGATATAATGCTTATTTACTTTACTTTAAAATTGTGTGATAATAAAATGTTGTGAACTACGGTTCTTACTATACCTATTTAAAATTACAAGGAAATATATTTAGAAAATGAATTCATAAAGCGAGGAGAAACCAATGAAAATAGGATTTGACCACAAAAAATATTTAGAAGAGCAGTCAAAGTATATTTTGGAAAGAGTTAATCACTATGATAAGCTATACCTTGAATTTGGCGGTAAGCTGTTATTTGATTTTCACGCCAAAAGGGTTTTGCCTGGCTTTGATGAAAATGCAAAAATTAAGCTTTTGCATAAGTTAAAGGAAAAAGTAGAAGTTATTATTTGTGTATATGCGGGAGATATTGAGAGAAATAAGATTAGAGGGGATTTTGGAATCACTTACGATGTGGACACTTTACGGCTTATTGATGACTTGAGAGCAAATGAACTCGATGTAAATAGTGTTGTCATAACAAGATACGATGGACAACCGGCAACTACTGTTTTTATTAATAAACTAGAACGTAGAGGGATAAAAGTATACACCCACAGAACAACGAAGGGATACCCTACTGATGTAGATACGATAGTTAGTGATGAAGGATATGGCAAGAACCCATATATAGAGACATCGAAGCCTATCGTAGTCGTAACAGCCCCGGGTCCAGGAAGTGGTAAGTTGGCAACTTGTCTTAGCCAATTGTATCATGAACATAAACAAGGAAAAGTA
>CALECF010000172.1 GCA_937948705.1 uncultured Anaerosolibacter sp.
TACAGCATTATAGGAAAATATGAGCCTACCTTTCGAGTGACTTCGGAACGGAGAACCGTTACGAATGTCCCAACTACCTTAACGCCCGTAATTTCATTTACTAGAAAAGCAGAGTTTCCGGGAGGTTCAGCAAGACCGAATTCTGTTCAGGTTGACTTGGAAGAGATTGACATCATTGCATCTACGGAGATGGCTTATCAAGTATTGTTAGGGGGTACCCTTGATGGGACATTCGACAATTACCCAACAAGTACTACGATCATCCCTGATAATGAAACCGCTCTTTTGGTTAACAACTCATCCACAACTATTACGGGTGGAGAAGTGGTGTTTCAAGGCGTTACCTCAGGTGGTGGGGGTTTAAGCAGAGTATTAGCTACTGCTGAGCTTTTAAACTTTACCCTTCCTGTTGATGAGACGGTTACACTGGCAGTAATTAGACTTGGTTCAGCTGGTTCCAACACAGTTAGAGCTGTATTTCGAGTTGTCGAAAGCTGGTAAATAAAAGGACTTGGATGGGCAGTAGGATAGCAATACTGATATAAAATTAACTTAGAAGAGGATGTCTAGGCAGGCATCCTTTTCTAAAATTATGGAAAAGGTTTGAATTTTTTCGCTAGCAGTTACTTTCGGTATGAGAGCCCGTAGCATCATTCTTATCGCAGGAAATTCATCCTTTGACGAGGATATTGTTATACTACCGGCAAGACATGTACAACTGCTTGGCTTAGGACCATAGGAACTTGGAGATTCATCTTTGTCCAATTTTGCATCATCCGTTCCCAGAAATGTTACGATTCAAATCAGCCGAGCAGCATAAGCTGTCTACCTCGTGCAGGGGCCTGCTTTTGATGCGCGACCGGTGACCGTTATTGGTACCTTTTATAATGTGACATCGGTGAGTACCCATACCAATTACATCGATGGTGCCATGATTATTGGTTACATTATCTTCCAAAATGGAGCTGTAGGTGATCTTTTACAACAATCGAGTTTCAAATTTATCTAAATTGCTTTGTAAATATATATTAAATGTTCAAAACGGATGTCTGGTATGGTCATCTCTCTTTTGCCTGTGATTTCATTTCAACGCTAAACAATATCACATAATTAACAAGTTTACATAAAATGTATTGAAAAATGAACAAAAAAGAGGTGTTGATATGCCAACCATTAGTCTATGCATGATCGTGAGGAATGAAGAGAAAGTTCTTGCTAGATGTTTGGATTCAATAAAGGAAATTGCTGATGAAATCATTGTTGTAGACACAGGCTCTAAAGATCGGACAAAGGAGATAGCTATAGGCTATACGGATAAAATCTATGATTTCAAATGGATGGATGACTTTTCAGCTGCTCGGAATTTTGCTTTTGAAAAAGCTACCATGGAATATGTTTTGTGGCTTGACGCAGATGATGTATTCATGGAGGCGGATCAAGAAAAGCTTTTGGATCTGAAAAAGACCCTAGATCCCTCTGTAGATTCAGTAACCATGAACTATTATTTGGCCTTTGATGAAAAGGGAAATGTAACATCTAGCTTAAGAAGGAATCGTCTAGTAAAACGATCACGAAATTTTCGATGGGAAGGCGCTGTCCATGAGTGCTTAGTTATAGGTGGCGTTATTATGAATAGCGATATAGCGGTTACCCATAAGAAAGAACGTAGGGATACTGCAAGTCGTAATATCGAAATATATGAAAGACGTCTAGTAAAGAGAGAAGAATTTTCACCAAGGGATTTATATTATTATGCCAATGAACTGTTGGACCATCAACGACATCAAGACGCAGCAGAATATTATATTAAATTTTTAGATACGGGCCAGGGATGGTTTGAGGACAATATTGCGGCGTGTGGAAAGCTAGCTGATATTTATAGTCATCTAAAAGATTGGGACAATGCAATAAAGTATAGTATGCAATCCTTCAAATACGAAGTGCCGAGAGCGGAAGCTTGTTGCCGAATAGGATTATTATTTCTCAATAGAAGTATGCTTAAGCAGGCTGCATTTTGGTATAAGCTTGCTACACAGCTGGAGAAGCCTGGAGATAATTTAGGATTCACAAATCATGCCTGCTGGACTTGGCTGCCACACCTTCAATTGTGTCTGTGCTATGATCGGCTAGGTCTGCATCAACTAGCTTACGAACACAATGAAGTTGCTCGTTCCTATAAGCCTAATGATCAAAGGGTGCTATACAATAAACGATATTTTGAGGATACTTTAGGGATGAAGAATTCAAGGGAGTAATGCGGGGTAAAAGAATGGTAGTTGACCACGAAATGAAAAGATGATTGGTAGGCTCATGAGATCGTTTATCCTCAGTTTTTGAGTTAAATACTGGGTGTGAGCAGTTCTAATGAGCCTATTTATGTGAGACGAATAATGAAAGAACACTTTTTAATGGTATACAATAGGATGGTACTAATGAAAAAGATTGGAGGATATTTCTATGGAATGGACAGTACCTATTTCTAATCTTATACAGCATGTATTACCTAAAGAAGTGACAATCATTAAGACGCCAGGGCCTCATGGCGTGGCAGAGATACAATGGGCGCATATGGATGAATACGGTGCATCTGAAATTGCAGTTGGTTATATGCTGAAAGGGGAGCCCTATGTATTGGTATTAAAAATTAATGGATTAAATGGATATCGTCATATTACCATTAAGGGAAAAGGATATGATATCAATTATTTGGGATTTGCGAATATAACAAGCAGAGACCACAAAGACCTGTTGATTGGATGGCAGATTGGTGCAGCATGGGGTGATTTAAACATTTATACCGCAGCCCATGATAAGCTAACAAAAGTTGCGGGGCAAATACCCTACAGCAGAATAGAAGTTGCAGATTTATCGGCAAAAGAAGGTAAAGCAGAAATAGGAATTTGGACTCACGATACAGGTGAAGCCTATAAGATTGATGTTTTACGCTGGAATGGTGAAACATTAGTTCCGGCAGAGGATGCGTATGCCCATTATTTTAAAAAAGTTGTAATTTATTACGAAGAAAAAGTCAGGGAAATGCCAAAGGCTGCATTTTATTGGTATTACTTAGCTGATGCTCAATTGAAAGCAGGTATGCCTCAGAAAGCACTGGTATCCATTGAAAAGGGGCTAGCTTTAGAAATGGAGTATCCTGGAAGGAATGCCTTTGAAGTATTAAAGAATAAGGCATTGTCTGCTTTATGCCATAGTAGTATCACATTATATCCTGCCACAGCGAGTAAAATTGGTGGCATCAAATGGGGATATATCAATAAAAATGGAACGTTTCTTATTGAAGCTTGCTATGATTGGGCCGAGGATTTCCAAGAAAATGGGTTAGCCGTGGTAACGATAGATGATCTTTTAGGAATTATTAATCAAGAAGGGGAATATGTAGTAACACCCCAATATAAAAGCATTGGAGGATTTGCAGAAGGTAGAGCCATCGCAAGTGATGCGAAAAATATGTTATTAATTGATGAAAAGGGTAAAGTTGTTTTCAAGACGAAGGATTATGTAGGCGGTATGCAAGGTGGTAGATCTCTATTTAGCAAAGAAGATGAAACCAATGGAGTACTTTATGGTTTTATAGATAAGGATGGAGTCATTGTCATACCGGCACAATATAGGTCTGCTGGGAATTTTAACCATGGTAAAGCAGTGGTTCAGCTTCAGAATGAATCCTATGCAATGATTGATTTAAACGGAAAAATATTAGAGAGATTCGATTATGCCTTTGTCGGCGATGTGCAGGAAGGTCTATTGCCTTTTAAATCATCGGTAGATGGAAAGTTTGGATTTATAGATGAGAAAGGTAAGATAGTGATTACACCCCAGTTTGATGGCGTACAAGGCTTTCAAGGAGGCAGGGCTATTGTTAGTTTAGATGAGAACTATTTGCCTAAATATGGTCTTGTCGATAGGACCGGAAAATATATTATTCGCCCTGTGTACAATGATATTAGATTTATGGGAGAAGAAAGAATCGCTGTTGGTGTGCCTTTGCATATGGAAATACCCTATGCAGGTTCAAGATATGCCATTGGTGATTTGAATGGAAATCTTTTCACTGAGTTTCTCTACTATGATGTAACGGATTATCGTGAGGGAATAGCATCGGCCAACGACGGGAATACCACATTTTTTATCAGTACTGCTGGAAAGATTGTGCCGAATTTGCCCAGAGTAGAAGGCACAGGAACCTTGATCATGGAAGGGAATGTCATCAAGGCAAATATTGACCAGAGAATGAGCTATTATGATAAAACAGGAAGAATGATATGGAAGCAAGATAAGGCTATTCGTTTGAATGATCGATATACTGTGAAGGAGGCAAAATATAAGCCGAATCCCAATTACCTGGTATATTACCCAGTAATTAAAGGCATGAAAAATCCTCCTGTTCAGGAACAAGTCAATGAGAGGTTGCGAAAATTATCACAGGCAGAAGGAATTGATGGCAATAAGGACCTTGATTACAGCTATCAAGGGGATTTTGCTGCAACCTTCTTTCGGAAACATCTAGTGGTGATACAAATGACGGGGTATAATTATCCTTTTGGGGCAGCCCATGGCATGCCTACCCAGATCTATGGGCATATTGATTTGACCAGTGGCGCGTTTTATGAGTTGAAAGACCTGTTCAAACCAAATAGTGATTATGTAAAAAGCCTAAGTAATATCATTAGAGAACAAATCATAGGTCAAGGTGAAGATTCCTGGGTATGGCTAGATAGCTATAAGGGGATAGACGAGAATCAGCCCTTTTTTATTACTGAGGATGTGTTAAATATTTATTTTTACCCCTATGATATTGCGCCCTATGCAGCAGGATTCCCTACTTTCAGAATACCCTTTGCAGAAATAATGAGCATCATCAATACAGAGGGTGGCTTTTGGAAGTCTTTCCACTCTTAAAATCCTGCTAAAATAATAGTTTGTAAGATAATAAAAAAGGTGCGGAATCCGCACCTTTTTATCTGTAAAACACGTGTTCACCAATTCTCATAACATAAGCTTTATTTTGTACAATCCATTTGCCAGCTGCTTTGTCTGGGTTGAAAAAGTATGTCGCATCTCCAACAGGTCTTACGTTGTTCAATGTATCCTTCGCAGCCTTGATACTATCTTCTGAAGGGGTATTGTAAATCGTTCCTTCTTCCACAGGACTAAATTGTGGTATCCCTTGGAAATAGTCAAATATTACGCCTTTAACAGTATTTGGGAAATCCTTAGAAGCAACTCTATTCATGATTACGTTACCAACTGCAACTTTTCCCTTATAGGGTTCTGCTTCTGCTTCCGCATGAATAATTCTTGATAACCAGTAAAGATCAGTAGAATATTGGCTGTCCCTTGTAATAGAACCTCTAGAAACAGGCTGAGCATAAAGCTTAGATTGGGTCTGGTTTCCAGCAATTCCATCTACCTTTAAACCATTAGATTTTTGGAAGCTAATCACTGCGTTTTTCGTCTTTTGGCCATAGACACCATCGGCGGAACCAACAGAATGACCTTTACTATTAAGGGCCTGCTGCAATCTGATAACCGCAGTACCCCTACTGCCGAATTTCAGTAATACATAAGTATCAGCAAATACATTTGTTACTTGCAATGATAAAAAAAGTAATACAATAAAAATCGATGTCAATCTTTTTAAATTGATCTTCATCACTATACACTCCTTCCTGTAGTTGCTTCCGAAGTTAGCTGACGGGTTCGGGATAGAAGGCTCCCTACCATGAAAAGAAACATGGATTAACCCCAAAATTGGTTCCTCCGTACCTGGATAATCCAGGATTCAGCAAATGTAACGTGTTTACATAGTGAATATTATAAGGGAATACGCACATTATGTCAACCAACCAAGATTATCCTATGCCTATTGCCCTTAGATCGGTGGGATATAGAGATCTTTAGGATGATGAAGATCATCTTGCATAATTAACAATTTTTGGTATCATACTGTAGTAGAGGAAAGAAATTCTATTTTTGAAAAATAAGGAGAAAGATGACCATAAATGAGAGCAAAACAATATATGCTAAAGAACTATAAGATTATTGCGAACAAGTTTAAAACTGAAAAGGATTTATATAAAGCACTCAAGTTTTTCAATAAGGCTTACCAATGTAAAGAAGGTAGCGAAGATGTTGAATTATTGTTAGATATGGGACTTATTTATGATGAGTTAGAAGACTACAAGTCAGCAATGGAAAAATATGAGGAAGCAACAAAGGTAGCGCCCGATGATCCTAGGGGGTTCTATAGTCTTGGGACTGTCTATGATAATCAAAAAAATTATGATAAAGCAATCGCATACTATTCTAGGGCGGTATCTCTAGATCCTGATTATGATAAGGCATATTTTTTTCTAGCCAATGCTTATGATGAGGTGGGAGAGAAAGAAATGGCTGCAGAAAACTACTTGAAGGCCATAGAGGTAAATTCAGACTACTTTTGGGCGTATATAAATCTTGGCTCCTTATATGAAGAGAGAAATAAAAATGAATTGGCATTAGAAATGATAGAGAAGGGGTTAACCATTGATCCTGAAAATTATAAGGCGTTATTTAACATGGGTGTAGTATTAAAGAAATTAGGTAGAGTAAGGGAAGCGATTGACAACTATGATCAATCTATTGATGTGGACCCATATTATCCCTACAGCTACTTAAATTTAGCGGTTATATATAAAGAGTTGAATGAATATGAAAAGGCAATAGATGTGATTAGTAAGGGAATCCAATGCAATAAAGATGTTTCAGTACTTTACTATAATCGGGGATGCTTTTATTGCTATTTAAATAAGTTAGAGCCAGCATTAAGGGATATTATTAAAGCCACTGAGCTTAGTCCAAGCTTAACCAATTACATGTTAGAGGACAAGGATCTTAACCCTATAAGAAAGCTAAAAGCATATCAAATTCAGTTTGAAGGGAAGTAGTGTGGACACTGAAAAAGGTATCGTTTATTTTTTCGTGTGATTTTATAAAATAAGTTGTCTATTTTAGCATCATTTATGGTATAATGTCGCAGTATGCAAAAATCTTGATAAGGTAGGTACAAAATATGATTACGGTTACAAACGTAAGTTTAAGATATGGTGAAAGAAAATTATTTGATGATGTAAACTTAAAATTTACTCCAGGAAATTGTTATGGTGTTATCGGAGCCAATGGTGCAGGAAAATCAACATTTTTAAATATACTATCTGGTGATATTGAGCCAAATACTGGTGATGTAAGTATTGGGTCAATGGTAAGAATGTCAGTGCTTAAACAAGATCATTATCAGTTTGATGAATATCAGGTACTTGAAACAGTTATTATGGGAAATGCTAGGCTTTATGAGGTGATGAAAGCAAAAGATGCTTTATACGCAAAGCCAGAGTTTACAGATGAAGATGGCATCAAGGCTTCTGAGCTTGAATGTGAATTTGCAGAACTGGATGGCTGGGAGGCAGAGTCGGAAGCGTCCTCTTTGCTACAGGGATTAGGAATTGCCACAGATTTACATGAAAAAAAGGTAAGTGAGCTTTCAGGGGCAGAAAAAGTAAAGGTATTACTTGCCCAAGCCATCTTTGGAAAGCCAGGAATCTTGATTCTGGATGAGCCAACCAACCACTTGGATATTAAGTCAGTAAATTGGTTGGAAAACTTTTTGCTTGAATTCCCTGGAACAGTTATTGTTGTTTCCCACGACAGGCATTTCTTGAACAAAGTATGTACCCATATGGCTGATGTAGATTTTGGGAAGATTAGGCTTTATGTTGGAAACTATGACTTCTGGTATGAATCTAGCCAGTTGGCACTCCAAATGGCAAAGGATCAAAACAAGAAGAAGGAAGATAAGATTAAGGAACTAAAAAGCTTCGTTGAAAGATTTAGTGCCAATGCGTCAAAGTCCAAGCAAGCAACCTCTAGAAAAAAGCTGCTGGAAAAAATCTCATTGGATGATATACAGCCTTCTACAAGAAAATATCCCTTTGTTGGTTTTAAACCTGAGCGAGAAGTGGGTAACCAAATTCTAACGGTGGAAGGATTGACAAAAACCATCGATGGGGTAAAAGTTCTGAACAATGTATCCTTTACTGTTTCAAAAGGAGACAAAATTGCATTTGTTGGTGAACAAGAAGCTGCGCAGACGACTCTGTTTAAAATTTTAGTTGGAGAAATGGAGCCTGACGCTGGTGAATTCAAATGGGGTATTACAATTTCAAAAGCATATTTTCCTAAGGATAATTCAGAGTATTTTAATGACGTAGAGTTGAACTTGGTAGATTGGATGCGTCAATATTCTGAGGATAAGACGGAAACCTATGTAAGAGGATTCCTTGGTAGAATGCTTTTCTCCGGAGAAGAGGCATTAAAACAAGCAAAGGTACTTTCTGGTGGGGAAAAGGTGCGTTGTATGCTTTCAAAGATGATGCTAAGCTCGGCAAATGTATTGATTTTAGATCAACCAACGAACCATTTAGATCTTGAATCTATTACTGCCCTGAATAACGGACTCATTGACTATAAGAGCAATATATTATTTGCATCCCATGACCATCAGTTCGTTCAAACAATTGCCAATCGTGTGATCGAATTAACCCCAGAAGGATTAATTGATAAGTCTATGAGTTATGATGAATATTTAGAGAGTAGAAATTTACTCTAATTTAATGTTAATTGAAAGCCCCAAGGCATACTCATGCCTTGGGTTTTTTTTGAAAGAAAAAACCAGAATAATCAAAAAAACTTATGAGGTTTAGACGGTTTTAATAGTATAATGGAAGTTGAAAGAAGAATAGAGGGAAGTGGTGGCTGTATGACAGATAGAGTGAGAGTAGGGTTGATTGGTTTTGGTTTGGGGGGGAGAGTATTCCATGGCCCAATCATTAGGAGTATCGAAAATTTTGAACTGGTAAAGGTTGTGTCAACGAATCAACAAGCCTTAGAAAATGTAAAATCAATTTATCCCTTAACAGAGGTTGTGGCAGATGCTGATTTACTATTTCATGATGATACGATAGAACTGATTGTGGTAGCAACACCTAATACATCCCATGCTGAATATGTCACCAAAGCATTGTTGGCAAACAAGCATGTGGTGGTAGAAAAGCCATTTACCATTACGGCAAAGGAAGCAGACGATCTAATTCTTCTAGCTCAAAAACAAAATAAAGTGCTTGCTGTCCATCATAACAGAAGATGGGACAGTGATTTTCTAACCGTCAAAAAAATAATTGAAAATAATTTCCTAGGAAATGTGGTTGAATATGAAGCCCATTTCGATAGATATAGAACCGAGATAAAACAAAATGCTTGGAGGGAGGAAGAACTCCCGGGTTCTGGAATCCTTTATGATCTGGGTAGTCATTTAATCGATCAGGCCCTATGCTTATTTGGTATTCCCCTGGAGGTCACTGGTGATATGAGAATTCAGCGCCAGGGTGGAAAAGTCGATGATTATTTTGAAGTGACTTTAAATTTTGGAGAAACAAAGGTCATCTTAAAAGCAGGTATGTTGGTAAGAGAGGCCGTCCCTCATTTTATTGTTATGGGAGACCGGGGATCTTTTATCAAATATGGGATGGATGTTCAGGAGGAAGCACTAAAGAATGGATATCTTCCTAAGGATAGTGCAACTTGGGGCAAGGAGCCTCAAGAACTTTGGGGAATACTCAATACGGAGATGGATGGACTCCATTTTCGTGGACAAGTAGAAAGTATTCATGGCGACTATCGGGGATTCTATAGAAATGTATACGGTGCTATCAGAGGCTATGAAGAGTTAATGGTAAGGCCTGAAGAGGCAAGAAATGTGATTCGTATTATTGAACTGGTGATGGAGAGTCACAAAAAGAAGGCTACGCTGCCATATACAACTTAATTTTTGCTGGGAGGAAAAAAACTCAGATGACGTTTCTCAAAAAAGCTTTTTATTATGTTCAAAAAAATATAATACTTATTTTAATGATTTCAATCGCTGGTATGAGTATCTTTTTATATTTACTCCAAAAAGAAGAAGCCAGCATTTTTTCTTCCAAACCTAAGCACCATTACTATTTTATAGGACAAAACTCAGTAGATCCTTTTTGGAAGGAAGTAAGATTAGGAATAGAAAGTGCTGCCAAGCATTATAATGTTGCCGTTGAGTTTAATGCACCGCGATTCAACAATCCACAGGAAGAATTACGATATTTGGATATCGCTGTTGTATCGAATGTAGATGGTATCATTACCCATGTATCCAATGATGAGAGCTTTACGGAATTGATCAATGAAGCCTATAGCAAGGGAATTCCTGTGATTACTATAGAAAATGATGATAAGAATAGCAACAGAAACGCTTTTGTAGGCACAAATAGCTTTCTCTTGGGAAAAGAGGCTGCCAAGCTCATGATTAAAGCAACAGAGGGTAAAGCCAATATCGCTATCATTGTCAGCAATGATTATGAGTTGGATACAGCTAGTCAAAACCTAAAGATAAATGGTTTTTTAAGTACAATCAATAGTTATTCAGATATGAAGATCACAAAAATATACACTTCAAAGATGGGGATTTTAAGTGCTGAAGAGATTACCCAGTCTATTCTTATGAATCAACAGGAGGTCAATGGAATATTTGCCACCAATTCTGTAGATACATTGGGAGCTGCCCAATTGATTGTAGATCATAATAAAGTTGGTAGAATTACCTTGGTAGGTTATGGAGATACAAAGAATATTCTCCGATACATTGAAAAAGGAATTATCTATGGTGCAGTGATGAGTGATCCTTTTAAGATGGGATATGAAAGTCTAAAGGCACTCATGGATATTAAAGAGAAGAATAATGTATCAACCTTTATAGATACAGGGGTAAAGGTGATTGAAAAAGATAATTTGGTTGAATATGAAAAAAAAGCTGATTCCATTGAATAGTTGGTGATGGCATGAATAGAAACTTTTTTAAATTTACAGGTATTCGAAAAAAACTAATTAGTTATTATCTGATAACGACAATTCTTTTAGGCGTCACCAGTGTATTTTCCTATTATAATGCGAGAATTATGCTAACGCGAATGAACTCAATTATATCCGATTATGTATACTTAAACAGCTTGAACAATGATGTAAACCTACTGATGACCGAATTGGAAAAGTATCTTACATCAAAGTCTTCTGAAGCCTTGATGAATTATTATACAACCTATAATGATTTACAGGAGAGATCAAGGAGTATACCTAGGGAGGCAGTATATGATAAGGATCAGTTGGTCCTCAAAGATATTGGATTTATGATTGATCATTTATTGAATGAAACCGACAGTGCAGTAAGGGCAAAGCGGGGAAGAATCAGTAGTGAGTATATCGCTCACTTTACCCGATCTAACCAGTTGAGTGAGTATATAAAGTTTTATATTAACAATCTGTTAAATGGAAAATTGCAGCAGGGATCCCAAAAATATGATACCATCAATAAAAATATGACATTTGTCAGTTACATGAACCTTTTGGTTATTATAGGTTCTGTGATTATAAATGTTTTTCTAGCTATATTGTTTACCTATCGATTAACGAAGCCAATCATCATGCTTTCCAATTCCGCCGAGAAGATTTCTGAAGGTGATTTTGATGTAGAGGCAGTTGAGATTGAGACGGATGATGAAATCAATGTCCTTGCTAAAGCGTTTAATAAGATGGTCATCAATATCAAAAGCCATATCGACGAGATTAAAGGACAAGCAGAAATTGAAAATAAGCTAAAGGAACAGGAAATGCAAAACCTAAAGATGAAGAGTTTACTGAAAGATGCTGAATTAAAATCACTTCAGTCCCAGATAAACCCTCACTTTCTGTTTAATACCCTAAATGCAGCATCTCAGCTTTCGTTGATGGAAGGGGCTGAGAAATCCTCAGATTTTCTAGGCAATATTGCAGAGTTATTCAGATATAATCTTAGAAAACTGGATGAGCCTGTTACCCTAGGGGATGAAATTAAGTATGTAAAAAACTATATGTATATTTTGAAAACAAGATTTGGAAAGCGTATTGATTTTTTTATGGATATTGATGAACACTGCCTCAATGTAAAGATGCCCTGTACGATTATTCAGCCTGTTGTCGAGAACGCATTCATCCATGGACTAGAGAATCTGGAGCGGAATGGAGAGATTCATTTGAATGTTAAACTGGATCAGGACAAGGTTTTGGTAGAAGTAGTAGACAATGGGGTGGGCATGGATGAAAATCGAGTAAATTCCATTACTTCAAATAATGGTCAAGTTGACATGGCCGGCGGCCACGTCACGGGGATTGGCATGATGAATGTAATTGATCGATTAAGACTTTTTTATAATATCTCCGAAATATATGAAGTGATCGAAGTAGAGAGTAAAATAGATGAGGGAACGAAGGTCATTCTAAAAATACCATATAGTGAGGTTGAGGTTTGCGATGATAAAGCTCCTAATTGCTGATGACGAGTATTTGGTCATTGAGTCTATCAAGTTCATCATTGAGAAGCATGTTCCAGGTGTTGAGATAGTTGGAACTGCTATGTCAGGGCGGGAGGTTATAGAAAAGGCCTTTGATCTAAAGCCTGATGTTATATTCATGGACATTCGTATGCCTGGCATCAACGGAATTGATGCCATACGACAGATTAAAAATACGAATAATGATATTATTTTTGTAATTATTACAGCCTATGAGTATTTTAACTATGCGAAGGATGCTGTGAATTTAGGTGTACACGAGTATCTTTTAAAACCAATCAATAGACAAAGACTTGTGGATACCATCCAGCATATCACTGACATACTTTCTGTGAAACGAGAAGCGATCCAACGGGAGATTTTGCTAAAGGAAAAGATTGATAAGATTATTCCCCATATGGAAGGACAATTTGTCTACTCCCAGTTATTTAACGGGAGAGTGATTCGTGGCGTAGAGTTTTACGAAGAAATCTTTTCCATGAAGTTGCACCATGGTTATGTAATGATGGCCATGGTAGATGATTTTGAAAGTGATATTAGGGAAGAAAATTTAAAGAATAGCTTGTATCAACAAAGTTTCTACGATTTTTTTAGCTTAGAATTAAAGAATTTATATCCTTGTTTAATCGGGCCGCCACTCCTTGATCGGATTGTAGCATACATGCCAGTAAATCAGAATATTGATGCCTATGAGGCTCGGAATATGTCCATGGATATTGCCATGAAGCTTATAGAAAGGATTCATCGAAATACAAAAATCCGTTATAAAATCGGTATCGGGAGGATGTATGATATTGAGTATTTTTCCAAGTCTTGTAACGAGGCATACACCGCTGCATCTGTTTCAGAGAACGACGGGGTAGCTCATTTTGAAGATATAGTATTCCATTTGGAAAAAGTAGATGCATATCCTATAAACAAGGAGAAGGTACTCATTGATCGTGTGCTAACTGGCAATACATCTGGGGTTTTAGAGGTTTTTGAGGAAATTTTTTGGTGGCTTTCCACCCATTATAATGATGACATCGATAAAATTAAGTCTAAGCTTCTGGAACTTTTGATTGTTTTAAAAAGGGCAATTCCTTATGACCTTGAGGAAAGCAGTATGACACAACAAAGCTATTTTACTGATATTCTTAAGATTCATCATGTTAATGGGTTGAAGACCAGTTATTTAAATCATCTTAAAAATATGACAAGTAGAATAGATGAACTAAAAGAGCGGGAATTAAGTGGGCTCATTGCAAAATCCATTAAATATATTCATGATAATTTTCAAAGGAATATCAGTTTAGATGATGTAGCCAAAGAAATGAACATGAGTTATCATTACTTTAGTAAATTTTTTAAGGATTCTGTTGGAAAAAACTTTGTAGATTACCTTACAGAACGGCGTATAGAGAGATCAAAGGAACTACTGAAGGATGGAGCGGTGAGTATTAAAGAGGTATGTTATCAAATCGGATACAGTGACCCTAATTACTTTAGTAAGATTTTCAAGAAAATAACAGGCATTACGCCTACAGAGTATAGAGCCATGACATTGTCCCAAGAGGTGATTGGATAATGGAAAGAAAACTGAGAGTAAAACGGATGCTTCCCCCTATTTTGGCAACTATCTTGATCATCCTGGTTTATTTAACGATACAAAGTCTTCTTGGGACAAATCTTGTTCATACAAAGGATTCAAGTAATATTGAAGTTGTGGACAACCGAATCAAAATTGGGTTCTCCTTAGGAACACTAAAGGAAGAGCGATGGATTAAGGATCGGGATATTCTCATGGCCAAGGTAAAGGAACTAGGGGCAGAGATTATTGTACAAAATGCGAATAACGATGATAAAGATCAATTGAAACAGGTTAAATACCTATTGGATCAAGGGATCGATGTGCTCATCATTGTACCGAATGATTTGGAAAAAGCTGCAACTGCAGTTGATATGGCCAAAAAACAAGGTGTGAAGGTGATTTCCTACGATAGACTTGTTCTGAAATCAAATGTAGATGCCTATATTTCTTTTGACAATGTAAAGGTAGGACAAATGATGGCTCAATCGGTGTTAGATCATATACAAGAGGGTCAAATTCTTGTGATTAATGGCGCCACCAGCGATTATAACACAAAAATGATTAAGGAAGGTTATGATATCGTACTCCAGCCTGAGGTAAAGAGTGGTCGTATAAGAATTATTTCAGAAGAATGGGCACCGAACTGGATGAGTGAATTTGCCTTTAAGGTGACCGATGAGCTGCTGCAGAAAGGAAATGTTATTCATGCAATTATTGCAGGGAATGATGGTCTTGCCGATGGTATCATAGAGGCATTGTCAGAACACCGGTTGGCAGGTAAAACTGTAGTTGTAGGTCAAGATGCGGATTTGGCTGCGTGTCAAAGAGTTGTAGAGGGTACCCAGCTGATGACGGTGTATAAACCTATAGATCAATTAACGGATGCGGCGGCAGAGTTGGCAATAAAACTAGCTAATGGTGAATCATTGGGACTCGAGAATACGATTTATGATGGGAAGTACAATATCCCTTACTTTATGTTAAGGCCTGTAGCTGTTGATAAAAACAATATTGATGCAACCATCATAAAAGATGGATTTCATATGAAAAATGAGGTTTATAGAAACTCTTTAGAATAACCATCTAAAACATAAAATAACGGCAGAGATACCTCTTGGATATCTCTGCCGTTATTTTATGTTCTCTGTTGTAAGGAAATATACTCCTTAAGAGGACTCGTATTTACGTAAGCTGGACGAATAATTTTTTGGTCGCATACCAATTGTTCAATCCTATGGGCACACCAGCCAGCAATCCTCGCTGTGGCAAACAACGGGGTATAAAGCTCAGATGGAATATTCAATAGCTCGTATACAAAGCCAGAGTATAGATCAACATTGGCACATATATTGAAGGAGTCTCCCTTGAGCTCTCTAAACAATTCTAAGGAAAGTTCCTCAATATTTTTATAAAGATTAAATTCGTCAACCCTATCTTTTTCAACGGCTAGCTCAAATGCTTTACTCTTTAGTAAGCCTGTACGGGGATCGGATTTTGTATAGACAGCATGTCCCATTCCGTAGATCAATCCCTCTTGGTTAAAAACTTCTTTCTTCATAATTTTCCAGAGATAGTCCTTCAACATATCTCGATCATTGAGATGAGGGACATTGTCTTTAATATTTTGAACCATCTCTCTAACTTTGATATTAGCCCCGCCATGCTTTGGTCCCTTCAAGGAACCAATGGCAGCTACGATAGAAGAATAAGTATCCGTACCAGATGAGGATACAACATGGGTTGCAAAGGCAGAATTATTCCCACCTCCATGTTCTGCATGAATGACTAAGGCTAGGTCTAAAATCTCTGCTTCTGTTTTTGTATAGTTATTGTCAGCTCTGGTCATGTATAGAATATTTTCAGCCGTGCCGATACCCCCTTGAGGTGGGTGAATGAATAAGCTTTTGTTGTCGAAATAATGGGCTTTAGCCTGATAACCGTAAGATATAATTGTAGGGAAACGTGAAATCAGCTGAATGCATTGTCTTAGAACATTAGAAATTGTAGTATCATCTGGGTTTTCATCATGGGAATAGAGAACCAAGATACTTCTTTGAAGCTTGTTCATAATATCCTTGCTAGGAATTTTAAGAATCATATTTTCGGTGAAGCTGCCAGGCAGACATCTATATTCATCTAAGAGTTGATTGAATTGAGTAAGCTGCTCTTCTGTAGGAAGGACTCCGAACAATAAAAGGTATATACATTCTTCGAAACCTCTTCTTTTTTCACGCTGAAAGTCAAACACAAGATCTTCAACGTTGATGCCACGATAGAAAAGATTTCCTTCCGTAGGCACTTTAATATTATTTTCTAACTTATAGCCTTGAACATAACCAACATTGGTAAGACCAACCAATACACCAGTTCCATTTTCATTGCGGAGGCCTCTTTTTACGTTGTGGGTTTGATATAATTCGGGTGCTATATAATTATTTTTTTCAGCTATGATAGCTAAACTATCCATTGAAAGTGAATTGTTCACTTTAAAACCTCCCTTAAATTCATTTTTATGAATGTAGATTTTCTATGATTGCATTTGTCATATCTATTGTAGAGGAAGAACCACCTAAGTCTTTTGTAACACGCTTACCTTGAAGGATTGTAGTTTCTACTGCCTTATAAATGGATCGGGATTTGACCGATTCACCTAGGTGGTGAAGCATCATAGCTCCGGTTAAGATCATAGCTGTGGGATTGGCTAAGTTTTTTCCTGCAATGTCAGGGGCACTACCATGGACTGCTTCAAAGATAGCCATATTTTCTCCTATATTTGCCCCAGGAACCATACCTAGACCACCAACGAGACCAGCACAAAGATCCGATAGAATATCTCCATACAAATTGGTTGTAACGATGACTTGAAATTGACCTGGATTCATAACCAATTGCATACACATATTATCAACAATGACTTCCTGAAGTTGAATGAGGGGATATCCTTTGCTTATTTCTCGTGCACACTGAAGAAATAGACCATCTGTCAGCTTCATGATATTGGCTTTATGAACGACCGTTACTTTTGACTTGCTGTTTTGATGTGCGTAGTCGAAAGCAGCTTTGATAATTCTTAAGGAGCCTATTTTCGTAATGAGTTTTATGCCCTCAGCAGTATTTTCATCTATCATCCTTTCTTGTCCCATATAGAGGTCTTCTGTATTTTCTCTAAAGATAACCAGATCGACATTTTGGAATGGCACATTTATGCCTGGAATGGTTTTTATAGGGCGAATATTAGAAAACAAATCATATTTTTTTCTCAGCATGACATTGATACTTTTAAATCCAGAGCCAACTGGTGTTGTGATGGGGCCTTTCAACGCGATTCGGTTATTTTCTAGACTCTCAAAAACATTTTCAGGTACGAGGGTTCCTACTTTGTCTAGCACATCAAGACCTGCATTTACTGTATCCCATTGAATTATCACACCGGAAGCTTCAATAATAGATTTGGCGGCTTCTGTCACTTCAGGTCCTATACCATCACCAGGGATTAGGGTTATGTTATACATACTACGTCTTCCTTTCTTTTATAGAGTTATCTCTTTGGCATAATTTAGATATCCGCCAGCCTTTAATATTTGGACATCACGGAAAGACCCTTCGAATTTGACTTTTACAGTTATATTCTTTGATCCATTATATATAGAGATTTCCTGGCCTTGATCCAAAGTCAGTAGAGTATCTAGGACTTCGATTTCATCAAGTTCGTCAAAGAAATCGTAATCACCCTTATTGACAAAGATGAGGGGTAGGATGCCAGAATTTATCAGATTCCCTTTATGAATTCTGGCGAAGGATTTAGCAATGACTCCCTTTATACCAAGATAGAGAGGGACCAAAGCTGCATGCTCTCGGCTTGAACCTTGTCCATAGTTTTCCCCCCCAATAACAAATCCCCCTTGATGGGTTTTGGCAATTAAATGGAAGTCATCTATGAGAGTACCAAAACAGTATTTAGATAACTCAGGGATATTTGATCGATAAGGCAGAAGACCGGCATGGGAGGGCATGATATCATCTGTAGTTACATTATCAAATGTTTTTATTAATACCTTCCCTTTTATCTTAGCTTCCAAAGGCTTATTGATCGGAAAGGGCTTAATATTTGGTCCCATAACAATCGGTGTATTGCTACTAGCTGGCTCCGGAAATATAAAATAATGATTAGATATATGATATTTTGGTGGGATCGTAATGTGCAACGAATCTCCATGGGCCTCTGGGTTACTTAAATATCCTGCGATGGCAGAAACAGCCGCTGTTTCTGGACTTACTAAATATACACCTGCACTATCAGTACCACATCTACCCTGGAAGTTTCGATTAAAGGTTCTAAGGGAAATTCCATTGGATTTAGGTGCTTGACCCATTCCAATACATGGGCCGCAGGATGCTTCCAGTATCCTTGCTCCTGCTTGAATAAGGTCGCCCAGGGCGCCATTATCAGATAGCATTTTAAGAATACTGCTTGAACCTGGTGAAATGACAAGACTAACATCATCGTGAACTTTCTTACCTTTTAATATTTTGGCTACTTTCATAAGATCTGTGTAGGATGCGTTGGTACAACTACCTATGGCAACTTGATCCACTTTAACCCCTAAAACACTATCGACGGTTACTACATTGTCGGGACAGTGGGGAAGGGCAGTCATAGGTGTTATATCACCCAGGTGGATGACCATTTCTCTATCATAGGTCGCATCAGAATCAGCTAAGAGGTAGTTAAAGTCCATCTCTCGATCCTGTCTTATGAGAAAATCTTTTGTGATTTCATCACTGGGGAAAATAGACGTAGTTGCACCCAATTCAGCGCCCATATTTGTAATTGTTGCTCGGTCTGTTACCGAGAGCTGCCCAAGACCATCACCAGCATACTCAATAATGTGACCGACGCCACCCTTGACACTAAGCTTTCCTAAAATGAACAGAATAACATCTTTGGCTGAAACCCAAGGTCGTAATTGGCCAGTTAACTCGATCTTTAAGACCTTTGGAACTTTTAAGTAATAATAGCCCTTTGCCATGGCAATGGCCACATCCAATCCACCTGCACCAATACTGAGCATGCCTAATCCGCCACAGGTTGGGGTATGACTGTCAGAACCAAGAAGCACACCACCTGGTTTTGCAAACCTTTCTAAGTGCAACTGATGACAGATGCCGTTACCAGGTTTGGAATAAACAATGCCATATTTTGCTGCGACAGTCTTAATGAATTCATGATCATCGGCGTTCTCAAAGCCAGTTTGCAGCGTGTTGTGGTCTATATATGCAACAGAAAGATCTGTTTGAATCCTGTTAATATCCATTGCTTCTAGTTGTAAGTAAACCATTGTACCAGTAGAGTCCTGGGTAAGGGTTTGGTTTACTTTGATAGAGATTTCATCGTTGTCTGCAATATTCCCTGATAGAAGATTACTTTCAAGAATCTTCATCACTAGATTTTTCTTCATGGGTATCACTCCTCAAAATGTAATGGTATAATTGTATACAATTATACATAATAGAAAGAAACGAAGTCAATACGAAAACTTATAAAAATTAATATTTATATATAAATATTCAACTCTTATGAGTACAACTGGCTTAGAAGCAACAATAGGAATGAATATGCCAATGATAAAAGGGTGTTTGGACTATGTTTTATTAGTCCAGACACCCTTTTATCATTATTATTTAGTATTCGCCATCTTTTGTATGATCTTTATCAAAGTCTTTGTTTGCGAAATAAGATTTCCCAGATGTGGAAGCGAAGGTAGTATCTATGGAAATCCATTTGTTTTCCTCTGTAATATAAACTTCATTCCATGCATGTAATCCTTTGAAAACCTTAGTAACACCTTCACCTTTCACAACTCTAACTTGGAGGTTTACAGCTCTGCCAAGGGCAGCAGTTAAAGTAGCATAATCATAGCAAACACCCTTTTTTGTTTCTAAGGTGTTGACAGCACCGTACTGGCTAGAATAATTCTGGCTATCATGCTTAAGGAGCTTGTCATAATCATATTGAATGTTCTTAACAACCCACTGATAAATGGCTTGAGCTTTATCTGTATCAGTAGTTTTTCCAGATGTAATTTCTGCTGCAATGGTAATAATCGCTTCATCATTGCTTTCTACATGTTTTGAGGGAACAAGATATTTATTTGGTTCAGAGAGATTATTTATAGTAATTTCAGGGCCATAGCTATATTGACGATCCTTCACATGAACCATGATGGTAAGGGTATATATTCCTTTGCCATCGGTTAACCATATTTCTTCTTGAAATTTTCCGTGTTTCACACTGATATCAAACCATTTTTGTGTCTGATCCTTCTTCATGAGGATTTTAATTTTATCTTTACTCGTTTCTCCACTCAGTTGAATTTTTCCATGTGCATCATTAGACGGAATCTTTGCCAATAGAACACCGTTCTTTTCTATGTGATTATTAGCAGCTGCAAAAGATGCTTGTCCAAAGGTGAATAATATAAGAATCATGATAACAGAGAAAATAGTTTTATAAAAATTCTTTTTCATCCTGTGTTCCCCCTTTTTCGGTAGCCCGGCTATCATCGTCCTTAGACTTAAGACCCGTTAGCTTTGCGTCTCCATATTTCTATGGATTTGCCTTTTCGAAAGGTTCATGAACCTTTCATTAAAATTAAAAGCTCTGTTTGGATTACCAAACAGAGCTGAGCTATTGATGAAGTGTGTCAGCACCTTCGGGAACCCGGCGATCATAGTCATCAGACCTTAGACCCGTAGCTTTGCGTCCCTATTTTTCAATAGGTTTGCTATTATCGGAATGCAAGAATTTATGAAATATGTTTATAAAATGAGTATAACATAAACTTTATATTATTTCAAAAATTTTCTAAGAACATACATTATTTAATCATAATGCTTTAAAAAAGAATTGATGAGTGTAAATCCTAAATTTTAGTCTAAATAGGATGCAAAAAAATACGAAGAAGCCTCTGTTTTAGCAGGGTATATTTCCAGATATTATAACGAAACACTGCATAATAAGTAGGAATAGCTCATAAAATTAATATATACCGACAGCCAGTATTTACATATTATGGCAGATTCTCTATGGTATAAAAGTAATATACTTTATATGACGTTATGTGTAAATTGTGTATATTGAGTAATTTAGTGGAGATAATTTATATATATTTTAATGATGAAAGATTAGGTCAACATAGTAGCAAACTATAAACTGTTTTTTAAAAGGATGAAAAAATGAACGCTACGCATGCAAATTTTTGCTGTTGAAGCTTTATACTCTATAACATTGTTTTAAAGCTTAAGTAGCAAATTGAAGTCATACTTATTAAAAATTAAGGAGGTGGAAAGATGAAAAGATCGACTAAAAAAGGATTTGTGCTCATTCTAGTGTTTTCGTTAATTTTTTTCGGAGTGATGCCAAATGGTAATTTACTTACTTTTGCCGATGACACTCAAGATAATACAGAGAAAGCGCTTGAAGAATCTAGTGAATCAGTGATTGTAGAAGATGTAAATGATCCTTTGATTTTACAAGAAGTAAATGATTTTAGCCAGTCTCTGAGCTCTAATGGAAAAAAAGATGAATGGGATAAAAGCTCTCTGGAATTTACGGATCGAGGCTGGGATTGTACAGTCGTTTGGGCAGAAGTGCAAAATGGTAAAGATTCAGAAGCTATGGATGGGCCAGTAGACTGGGAACTGTACTATATTAAATCTGGGAATCCTAAGAATGGTGCCATTATTGCTACGGGTACAATTAACCCCCTTGTTTCAGGTGGAATACAGATAATAAGGTATGCTCTTTCATCCATCGATGACCCCAATGGTATTTATATGTTTAGAGCAGAACAAAGGCCAGGACATCCAGGTCAGGGGGAACTATGGAGTAAAGAGATCAAAGTAGTTGGTTGTTCAAACCCTTTATTTGGGAAGGTAATAGTAGAAAAAGTAGTGGTTGGGACAGCGCCATCAGGGGCTGACCTTTATAGCATTGAAATTTCTAGGATCGAAACACCAATGTTACTACAAGCAAAAGCATCTGAGGAAAAAGAAATAATACAACTAAAAGCAGGTGAATCAGAAACTATCGATTTGGCATTCGGAGACTATGAAATTACTGAGATAATTACCCATGGAGCTACGGTAAGCTATTCCCAAAGAACGTTCTCAATAGGGCCAGATGAGGTGGAAAATCCAAAACGAATAACGGTTACAAATACCTTTACTACAGAACCTGGTGAGTCAATCAAAGTGATAGATGTACGGCCGATCTTTGAATGCTGGAGAGCAAATGGAGATGGTACCTACGCTGCATACTTTGGCTTTGAGAACCATAGCACAATCGATAATCATGATGGAGAAGGGCCACAACCTTATACGGTAAACATCCCTGTAGGATCTGAGAATAAGATTAGTCCTACAAGCTATAGTGGATTTTTACCAACAGAATTTAACTATCCTAACATAGTAGAAGGACGTCCAGGGCGAACTGCCTTTGGATGTGCTGAACCTAATGCATTTGTTATTAAAAACTGGAACGGTGAGACTGTTGTATGGAACCTCCTCGGCAGAACAGCAACTGCTAGCCTAAACCCAGAGAAAGAATGTCCAAAAGGAGAATTAGTAGTAACAAAGAAAGTCGAAGGACCAGCGCCTGCAAATGCGACTTCTTATGAAGTGGAGGTACGACAAATTCTCAACCTAGAGGGCAAGATACTTGTTGCAAAATTACAGCTTGTTCCAAATGAAGAGTCAAAGATTAAGCTATATCCTGGGAACTATGAGATTATTGAGACAACGACCCATGGAGCCACAGTGACATACTCTAATCAAACCTTTGAAATTAAGGGGAACGAGGCAAAAGTAATAACGGTTACAAATAAGTTTAAAGACAATAATGGCGGCGGAGACGATAAACCTGATAAACCTGATAAACCTGATAAGCCCGATAAACCTGATGAATCTGTAATCGTTCCTATGCCCGTTGAGCCAATTCCTGCTGTACCGGCTACACCAATCATTGAAGAGCCAGTAGTACCAATTCCAGCAGTACCATCACAGCAGATGCCAGACCTACCAAATACAGGTGGTCCTGTATCACCAGATGCCCTTGTGGGTGGACTTGGCTCCTTGTTGATTGCTGCAGGTATCTTATCTAGAAGAAAAAAATAGTTTAAGAAGAACAATGGGAGTTGGCAAAAGCAACTCCCATCTTTTTTAAAGTTAACCGATGAGGGTGAGGTGGAGACACTGGAGTTCACTAAATATAAATGGAGCGTTGTATGTATCCTCCTAGGCACATTACTTGTTGTTTATTCTGTTTCTTCTGTGCATCAGTGGAGGATCACACAACATCAACTGATAAAGGACCAGGAAGAATTAGGAAAGATATCTATTGTTGGGGAAAAGCCTGAGATGCCTGTCCTGCAAGAAGAGGATAAAAAACAATCAAATATAGTATTAAATCAAGTACAAGAACCACAGAAAATCAAACGAGAAGACTATGGGCGTGGCAATATGGTCATTAGAATACCCAAAATCAATGTTGAAGCTGCTGTGATGGAGGGTACCACTGTAGAAATGCTTAAAAAAGGTCCAGGATTATATGAAATCAGCCCACTACCTACGGATGTTGAAGGGAATGTTTGCATAGCAGGACATAGAACTACCTACGGGGCATGGTTCCGCCATGTAGATCAACTGAGTGAAGGTGACGAAATATTATTAGAATTTCAAGATAAGACATATCATTATAAAACGGAAAGGGTATTTATAATTGCCAAAAACGATTGGACCGTCACACAACCCACAGGATACGCTGTATTGACACTCACAGCTTGCCATCCCTTACGATCATCGAAACAAAGAATTGTTGTCCGTGCCAAGTTAGACAGAATCCTTGATAAAAATAACGTTTAGATACTCCATTTAATATGGAGTTATTTTTTTTTGCAAAACACCTAGAATAGGATGGAGAAGGTATTTGACATATTTAACGAGAAAGTCTGAAAAACCAACATAATATACGGAAAGAAGAAGAAAAAGGACAAGCAGTTATTACAAATTCTCCTCCCGTTATCCTATATAATTCATGTTATAGGACTTATCTAAGAAATAGATATTTTCATACCAATAAAGAGGATGAAACTCCAAACAAGGTAAAAAACGAGGAGGATGGATTGTGCTTAAAAAAGCTGTAATATCAATTTTAGTTTGTTGTTTAATGGTATATGCTTTTTCATTTCTAGAATTCTCATATGCTGAACAGGATACAGGTGGTATAAGCTTTAGGGAGTCGAGTTCTGTAATAGTTGCACAAATGCTAAATGAACTGACAGGAAACATCGGTTATTTGGAGGAAATAGAGAAAAAAGTGATTGAGAATGTTGAAGGTTTAGAAATTCATGAAGTAAATGGTACGAATATTAATTCGCAATTTACTTCAGATAAAAAAACAAAATATTTTTTAGATTATGAACTAAACCTAAAGGCATTTTCTTTTATGGGGAGCGGAGAACATATAGAGATCTGGGTAGCCGATGACTTATCCTATCCAGAAGGTGATTCACGTAATGCGGATTCTATCTCACAGAAGCAACTTAACAGGATGAAGAACCATTTTGAAGATGTGATGGATTCTTTGATAATGGAAAAACATGCTCTACCACATTTCCATAGAGGACAAAATTCTTGGCTTGTAAATCAAGGATATTTGCCCCATGACTACTATGTCACTGATACGGATAAATCAAAGGTGATATTACTCGTTGATAATATCAAGGATAAGGCGTATTATGATGAGGATCAAAGCTCCTATATACCAGGATACTACTGGAACGTTCACAGGAAATATGCCGATAGAGACATCATTACGATCAATAGCAAGGATTGGGATCTTAAGTTTGAGAGTGTGTATATGCTGACGCTAGTAGAAGAATTGCATAGGTTGATGGAAGACAATGTAAATGATTAAGGAATAGATAATACGAACAATACATGTATAAAGCCACAGGATGAAATCTTGTGGCCTTGTTCTTTATATAGGGTTTGAACAAAATGCAAATAGGGTATTTTTGAATAGGATGGATAAACTAATGAAATTAAATGTGGAAAAAATATCTCAGATTGAGAAAATTGGAGGGTAATATGACACAAGGAAGATCCGTGAAACCAAGTAAAGATGAATTGAAGAAAAACCTTACACCTATTCAGTATAAAGTAACCCAAGAAAATGGAACAGAGCCTCCTTTTCGAAATGAGTTCTGGAATCATAAAGAAGAGGGAATCTATGTAGATATAATCACTGGAGAACCATTGTTTACATCCCGGGAAAAATTTGATTCAGGGTGTGGATGGCCCAGTTTTACACAACCGATGGAAAGAAGCGCGATCAAAGAAAAAGCCGACTTTACTCATAATATGCACAGAATAGAAGTACGCAGCAAAGAGGGGGATTCCCATCTGGGTCACGTATTTAATGATGGTCCAGCGGAAAAAGGGGGTCTACGCTACTGTATAAACAGTGCCGCCTTACGATTTATTCCAGTAAAAGATTTGCAGAAGGAAGGATATGGAGAGTATCTAAAGTATTTTGTAGAAGAGCGTAATCAAGAGGAATGATGCTATTAATATTTTGAAAATATGAATTGGCAAAACAGTTGAACTTTTTAGCTTCTTTAAGAGAATGTAACAATTAATAATTTTTTGTTGACTATAGGTTGCCTAGGCCTTAGAATGAATAAGGCAAATGAATTTGAAAATAGAATAATATGTGGATGAGAATTATTGGAGATATTCTTTGGAATAACCGTAGGAGAAAGAGATAGATAGAGCTAACTATTTATGTCGAAGCTTTCAGGTCTGGTACAATAATTTGACACAACCCTGGAGAGACTGCCAATGGCAGCATCAAAGGAGCAACCTAGTGATTTGATTAGGGAAACTTTCAGATAAAAGGACAGGGAGTAGAGAGCATGTTTTTGTCATGCTGTTCTACTCCCTGTTTTTGTATATATGACTAATTGAAATTAACAATGAAGAGAGGGAGGTGGGCGAAAAATATACCTGATGATCACGAACCAGGACACGCAGATAAAGTCGTTGTTTTAATATGGAAAGGATGGGGAAATAGATGGAGTCAGTTAGTAAATCAAAAGTACAAATAAATAATACAGCAAATGCTAGTGAGATAAAAGGGTTAAAAAAAGAAATTGGATTATTTGAAGCAATAGCCATTGTTATAGGTGTAGTGATTGGATCAGGAATATTCTTTAAGGCATCTTTTGTTTTTAAAAACGCTGGATCACCAGTGATGGGCATTTTAGCTTGGATTGCCGGGGGGGCCATCACTATGGCTTCAGGACTTACCATTGCGGAGATCGCAACAGCCATACCTAAAACCGGTGGGGTATTTGTTTATTTGAAAGAATTATATGGAGAAAAATGGGCCTTCTTGTTTGGTTGGGTACAGTCGGTAATCTATGTACCAGGAGCAGCAGCGGCACTGGCCATCATCTTTGCAACCCAAGCCACTACATTTGTACCCTTAAGTGACTTGCAGCAAAAACTTTTGGCTGTTGCTATGATATTTACAATTATGATCAGCAATGTTTTATCGACGAGATTAGGAAGTAAGATACAATTCATTTCTACCATCGGAAAACTTATTCCAATCTTTATTATTATTGGATATGGATTAACCAAGGGCACTGCCAATGGGATTATCGGTGCAGCAACAAGTACAGGTACAATTACAGGATTTGGTACAGCAATATTAGGAACTCTATGGGCCTATGATGGATGGGTAGGAGTTGGAAATATCGCAGGCGAGTTGAAAAATCCCAAGAAGGATCTTCCAAAATCTATCATTATCGGTGTAACAGCGATTATAGCGGTATATGTTTTAATCAACCTTGCAATTATTCAAGTGATTCCTGTTGAAGCGGTCATCGCATCGA
>CALECF010000173.1 GCA_937948705.1 uncultured Anaerosolibacter sp.
GGTGTCAAAAGAAGTCATTATGGAACTAAAGAGAATAAATGATGCGCTAGATAAGCACGGAGTGCCTGCGATAGAAGTGATGAATACGGATGATACAAGTTATACCCTGCGTTACATCCAAAGGGGCAATAAAGTTGAGAAACGAATACAAAAGAGTGCATAGCAGAATAATATAGATTTCATATAGAGAGAATACTGAATATCATTAGATTTCCGAACTGCAAAAAAGGAGATTTAAAAATACGGGGCTTTGGATAGGGTTAAGAATTTAGTCCTATCCATTTTGAGTTTGTGCAAAAGAAATTTAATGTATAGCAATACTTATAGGACTTACAATGAGATGATTTCTAAATGGCATAGAAAATTATCTACAGTAGAATTTAGCAAGACAACAGATGAATGTTTAAAAGTAAAGAAATATCTGGATAAAAATAAGAAGGTCAAAGCTCATATCCTCAAAGGAGAAGATGAAACCTATGAAGCTGGGGTTGTCATCGTACCTTCCTATTTGGCAAAAGGATTAGAGTTTGATGTGGTATTGATTGTAAATCTTGAAGAGAAATATCTAGACCATCCATTGGATATCAAGCTTCTATATGTTGCGATGACAAGGTCTATGCATAGATTATATGTACTTCATGTGAAGGATTCAATGCCACTTTTGGAGAAGATTGATTCAGCGTTTTACGAATAATTTGATTATACACGTGGGAATAGGCATAAACAACATATTAGCAAAGAGCAGCTACGGGAATTAGGCAAAGATAAAATCATTAAATTGATTAATATAATCGTATCGGACATTTGTTTCAGGATAGGTATCGCAGTGAAGCAGTGGAAGAAGATTCCTAAATATTAGGAGCTGTAAGATATATACACAATAATCCCAACACAAAGTATAATAGATAAAGTTATAACTTATGTTAAGGGTGTATCATGAAATTATGTAAAAACTTTAAAAACCCCGTATTTTACGGGGTTTTTAAAGTTTTTGCCTTAACTAGAAGAAATCTTAGTATCCTAATATTTATTTTTTCATTGTACCAGCTAGAAAAGCTTAGATTTCCCTGTCCTTTCCCATAGTTCAACTTGTTCTATGGATTCCTCTGATTCTGCCAGCGCTTTTCTCACCAATGGGTATGAATCTTGTACCTATAATGAGGAATTAAATACTGTTAGATAAAACATTCTTAAAAAGAGCCCTATTACATATACTTTATCGATTGAACAAAGGGGGGAATCCAAATGCTATATCCATTCTATTACCTGCCATATTACACCTACCCATATGGGCATACACATTGGACTTATGCCTGGATACCGTGTGACTGCTGTCATCCATTTCAAAGAGCCCACTGCCAGAGTCTATATCAGTATAGCAATGTGCCAATGTTTCAGGAGCAGGGTAACTACGCCATGTATCCAACGCGGCAGATGCCACAGAAAGAGTTTACCCTAGAGGAATTAGCACAATATGACGGCTCAGGAGGAAAACCCGCATATGTAGCAGTCAATGGCATTGTTTATGATGTCAGCATCGAAGCCACTTGGGGCGGTGGTACGCATTTTGGGCTGTATGCAGGAAAAGATTTAACAGCTCAATTTCAAGGATGTCATGGTATGGAATCAATTCTTAGTAAGCTTCCGAAAGTAGGCATATTAAAGGCTTGATAGGGGGAATGAAGAAAGTGGAAACTTGTCCCATGATTCATTCGAAAAATATGACCGCAAAAAGTATTATTGCGTTGACAAAAGAAAAGATGAGACAAACTCCCAATGAAAAAATGAACCTTATTTGGTTAGAAGCTACTGGATGCTCAGGGAATATCATATCCTTGATGAATGGGGAAAATCCAGATATAGCCTACTTTTTAAAGGATATGGTGAGATTAAGGTATTGTAACAGCTTGATGGCTGCCGAAGGAGAAGCTGCCTATGATCAATTTCTTGACACACTCTCCTCAGAGTTTATTTTGGTTGTAGAAGGGGCAGTGGCTACAAAGGATAATGGACTATATAATATCATCGCCAGCCATGAGGGAAAGCGTATTACTGGATTAGAAGCTGTAAAGACAGCTGGAGAAAAAGCAAAGTACGTTTTAGCTGTAGGTACCTGTGCATCCCATGGAGGGCCTTCGGCGGCGAAGCCAAACCCCTCTGGAAGTGTAAGTGTGGATCAGGTACTAAATCGAGAGGTTATTCGAGTACCAGGCTGCCCTGGTCATCCAGATTGGATTACTGGAACCATAGCCCATCTTATTTACTTTGGTATACCAGAATTAGACGAAAAAAATAGGCCAAAAATTTTTTATGGCATATCCATCCATGACCGATGTACAAGAAGATCGTTCTTTGATCAAGGTATTTTTGCAAGAAAGCTAGGGGATAAAGAATGTATGTTTAAGCTGGGCTGTCGTGGTCCAGTGACAAAAACTGATTGTCCTGTAAGACAATGGAACGGATATGTGAACTGGCCCATTAAAGACAATACACCCTGCATTGGATGTGCTCAAGAAAGATTTCCTGATGGAATGGAGCCCTTTGTCCGATATTGAAGGATTGGAGAGATTATGCGATGGGGAATATGATTACCATAAATCCTGTTACAAGGATCAGTGGTTTTTTAGAAATTCAAGTAGAAGTAGAGAACAGTATTATCATCGATGCAAAAAGTAGCGGATTGCTGTTTAGGGGTTTTGAGAAGATGTTGAGGGGTAGGCCTCCTTTAGATGCCATCTATTTTACCCAGAGAATCTGTGGCATATGCTCTACAGCCCATTCCATGGGATCAACCTTTGCTTTGGAAGATACATTAAAAGTGCAAGTAAACGAAAATGATAGAATGATTCGAGACTATATGCATGGATGTGAGTTTTTGCAAAATCACTTAAGGCATTTTTATCAGTATACTTTGCCTGACTTTGTGAAAGGACCAGAAATCAGTCCTTTATATGAAAGTTCCCATCAAGATTTTAGATTGCCAGAAAAGCTAAATCAGAAGTTGGCGAATCACTATCTAGAATCCCTACAATACAGCCGAATGGCCCATGAAATGCTGGCAACCTTAGGAGGAAAAGTACCCCATAATCATGGTATCTTTGTCGGCGGGGTTACTGTCAACCTGGATGCATCAGAATTTAATAAGGTAAAGTCAATTTTAAAGAAAATCAAAGAATTTGTATTGAATAAGATGATTCCTGATGTATATATCATCGCTGAATACTACCCTGATTATTATCATATAGGAAGTGGTTACAAAAACCTGATGAGCTATGGTGTTTTTGACTATCCTGATCAAGAAATCTTTTATGTAGCACCAGGGGCATGGGTAGGAGGCGTTAGACAAGAATTCCACGAGAACCAAATTACGGAGAATATTCATAAAGCGTGGTATGAAGCCAATAAGGTTATTCAACAACCAACAGATCCAACCGTAGAGGAAGACATAAAAAAAGAAGGTGCCTATACTTGGATTAAAGCTCCTAGATATGGGGGTTTACCCATGGAGGTAGGCCCTTTGGCAAGGATGTGGTTGAGTGGAGATTATTCTAGAGGTATATCTACCATGGACCGAACGATTGCAAGGGTGTTGGAAGTGAAGAAAATCATTGAGGTTATGGAAGGATTACTGGAAAGAATGAAGCTGCAGCCTGCAAACCAAAGATCATATGATATACCAGATCAAGGATTGGGAAAAGGGTTAATCGACACCACAAGGGGGGCATTGGGTCATTGGATTTCTATTGAAAATAAAGGAATAAAGAATTATGAAATCATTACACCATCATCCTGGAATCTTTCACCCGAAGATTCTCAAGGCGTAAAAGGAACGTTAGAAAAGGCATTGATAGGAACTAGAATACATGATGTAAACCAGCCTGTAGAGATTGGAAGAATTGTTCGTTCCTTTGATCCCTGTGTCTCCTGTGCTACCCACATCGTTAGTGATCAATTTGATCCTGTGAGCATACGGGTTGTATAGGGGTAGATATTGTATGGGTAGAAAATTAATCGCCATAGGCAATCAAATGATGAGGGATGACAGCATCGCCTTCAGGATTGCGCAACAGCTAAGAAATTATCTATATGCACAGCATATAAAGGTCATCATTGGGGAAACCGATGTAGATTACTGCATGGACCTAATTGAGGATGGGGATGATCTTATCATTTTGGATGGGATATATGGAGAAGGGATACCTGGTGAGATACGTATTCTTCCAATAAAAAATGTGGACTTTCATAGAAAACTATTTTTTACCCAACATCAGCCCAATTTATTAACTGCATTGGGGTTGTATAAAAAATCAGTAACTGGTATTTTCATAGGTATTCAGATTGCTGAAGTGTCTTTTGGGTTAGGTCTTAGCGATGAAATGGAGGCAGTTTTACCACAAGTGTGTGAAAAGGTACAAGAAAATATTGAGATACATATTAAGGGGGAAAAACAATGCATGATACGATTCTACTAGGTAGAATATCTCAAGGGTTAGAGGGATTATGCAAAGAAAACAATATTATCAAGGTGGATCAAATGATTGTGGCGGTTAGTTTTAACAGCCATGTGAATTCAGAAAACTTGAAGACATTCTTGCAAGAGCAGAATGCTCCAATTGTAGGGGAGTGGACAGAAATACTTGTGAAAAACGAAGATATCGAAGATCAATCTGCCATCATCCACAGTTTGAAAGGTGATATCCTTGCTAGATAAAGAAGATAGTGCGTATCACATAAAGGTCTTTGGGATTGTGCAAGGAGTGGGATTCAGACCCTATGTTTATAATTTGGCCCATCAATACGCTCTTAGGGGTTTTGTAGGGAACAGTGGCGCCTCTCTAATCATCCATGTGGAAGGAAGAAAAAAGAATATTAAAGAGTTCATTCTCCATACGATCCATCAGCCCCCTAGTCTTGCACAGATAGAGAATATAAAAATAGTACGAGAGAATGAAGTTGGTTATGTTGGGTTTTCCATTCTGCCGAGCAATGATCATGAAGAGGGCTTCCGATTTATCTCTCCAGATGTGAGTGTATGCCCAGAATGTATCCATGAGATTTTAGATATTGAAAGTCGATGGCATCATTACCCATTCACCAACTGTACCAAGTGTGGACCAAGATATTCTATCATTCAAGATTTACCTTATGATCGAAAGAATACAACCATGAAGGATTTTGAAATGTGTTCAGATTGCAGAAAAGACTACGATGATCCATTAAACAGGAGATTTCATGCACAGCCTACCTGCTGCCCAGCATGTGGTCCTACCTTATCTTTATTGAATCAGCAAGGGGAAAGTATTCAGTGTGAGGACGTTGTTACTACAACCATTGACCTAATAAAAAGTGGAAAGATCATTGCTATTAAGGGGTTGGGCGGATATCACTTGGTATGTAATGCTGAGGACGGAGAAGCTATCTTGCTGTTAAGACAGCGAAAGCATAGACCACACAAACCTCTTGCCGTTATGGCAAAAGATATAGAACATATTAAAGCATATTGTTATGTGAGTGAAGTAGAAGACCGTTTATTGCAAAGCAACCGAAATCCAATTGTTTTATTGGATCGCAAGGAATTTTGTGATCTCCCTAAGATCATCACTCCAGATACAAAAAAGCTTGGCATGATGTTACCCTATACGCCATTGCATCACATACTATTTCAGCATGATATTCATTTTCTTGTGGTGACTAGTGGAAATATATCTAATGCACCTATTCAATATCAAGATGATGAGGCATGCATTGCTTTAAATTCAGTAGTAGACTACTTTTTAATCCACAATAGGCGAATACATTCGCCAGTGGATGACTCCGTTGTGAAGGTCTTTCAAAATCAGGAAATGGTAACCAGGGTGGGGAGAGGGTATGCGCCCTTAAGCTTGAAATTAGATGTAAAAAATGAAATCCTCGCATTGGGTGCAGAACAGAAGAGTACCTTCTCCCTTTCTAAGAATGGGTATGGATACATGAGTCAATATCTCGGAGATCTTAAAGATCTTGATGCTTATAGGCTTTATCAAAATACCATGGAGCACCTCACTGAGATGATCAGTTCTAATCCAAAAGCTATTGCCTATGACATGCATCCAGAGTTTATTTCTAGGAGTAATCTTGATAAATATAAGGGAATAAAAGTTCCAGTCCAACATCATCATGGCCATATGGTTAGCTGTATGGCAGAACACAGATTAAAGGGACCAGCCATTGGTTTAATTTATGACGGTACGGGCTATGGAACCGATGGCAATGTGTGGGGTGGAGAGTTTTTTCTAGGTACAGTGAAAGAATTTAAGAGAGTAGGACATTTCAAATATGTGTCTATTCAGGGTGGAGATCAGTCAATAAAAGAACCTTGGCGGATTGCTGTGTGTTATTTGGACACCCTAGGGTATGATTGTAGAAAATACCTACCAGGTATTGAAGAAGATAAAATAAATGTGATTCAACAGGCATTAAAAAGTAACATCAACTGCTATCGATCATCCAGTGTAGGCAGATTGTTTGACTGTGTATCGGCTATATTGGGATTATGCTATCAAATATCTTATGAGGCCCAAGCTGCCATCATTCTTGAAAACATTACAAATCCAAAGATTACTGATTCCTACAGCATGGATGTATTGGATGAGGGTGAAATGCTGCAAATAGATTATAAAAATCTTATAGGCCAAGTAATAGCAGATATAGAATACGGGGTATCATTATCTACTGTTTCTACAAAATTCCATAATGCATTATCCCATATAACTGCCCAAGTCGTTCAAGTCTTGAGTAAAAGATATGGGTTATCAGAAGTGGTTTTAAGTGGTGGCTGCTTTGAAAATCAGTATCTTTTAAGCAATACTGTAAACGAACTAACTCATATGGGAATGAAAGTATTCTATAATAAGAAAATTCCAATCAATGATAGCGGTGTGTCCATAGGACAATTGATGGTGGCAGATCAAACAGTATTGGGGTGATGACATGTGTTTAGCTATACCTGCTGAAGTGATGAGTATTGACGGTGCATATGCCATTGTAGGTATTATGGGAGTAGAAACGAAGGTATATATTATGCTTATCGAAGAGCCAAGGATAGGTGATCATGTTCTGGTCCATGCAGGGTGTGCTATAGAAAAAATCAATAAAGAATACTATTCGTTCTTAGATGAGGAGTATAAACGAATATTGGACAGGGATGGACAAATAGATGAATGAAAATCTGATAAGCCAGATGATAACAGAAATAAATGGATCTAATAAGCAGGAAATAAAAATAATGGAGGTCTGTGGAACCCACACCCATGCCATAGGTAAATATGGAATAAGGACATTGTTAATCCCTGATATTCAGTTATTATCTGGCCCAGGTTGCCCAGTTTGCGTAACCTCGGAAAGTACCATAAACGCGGCTATACAGATACTGGAGAATGATAACGTGATACTGACTACTTTTGGTGATCTCGTTAGGGTAAGAGGGACATATGAAAGTATCTTAGATCAGCGGAGGAAAGGCAAAAGCATTACGATTCTTTATACACCATTTGAAGCATTGGAAATTGCCAAAAACAACAAGAATAAGATGGTTCTATTCCTTGCAGTTGGATTCGAAACCACTGCTCCAGTGATTGCTTCTGTGATTCAACAGGCCAAGGAAAAAGGTATATCAAATATTTATTTTCTTTGCTCCTTAAAGCTTATGCCACCTATACTGCGATGTATCCTGGATCGAAACCATCACCATATTCATGGGATGATTTGTCCTGGGCATGTGGCAGCAGTAATGGGAGAGGAATACTTCCAGTTTATCGAACAGGAATATGATGTTCCAGCAGTAATAGCAGGATTTGAAGCGATGGATATCATTAGTGCTATCTATACAATCACCCAATCTATGTATGATTCAAGAATTAAAAAATTTGAGAACCAATATAAACAGTCCGTTCGAGTCCATGGAAATCCAATTGCAAAGAAAGCAATGGATGAAGTGTTTGAAGTTTCTGGGGGAGAGTGGCGGGGCATTGGATATATACAAGATTCTTCATTAACGATGAGAGCAAGCTATTCTCAGTTTGATGCGTTGAAGAAGTTTAATATACAACTTATTCCAAAACAAAATCCTTACCAGTGCATGTGTAAAGAAATTCTGCTCGGGATTAAAAAGCCAACAGAATGCAGTATGTTTGGAACAAGATGCACCTCGGAGCATCCTTTAGGGCCGTGTATGATCTCTAGTGAGGGTTCGTGCGCTTCCTATTACCGATATCGGCTATAGAAGGAGAACATGTTATGGATAGTACGATCCAATTATGCCATGGAAATGGTGGAAGTCACACAATGGAGTTAATTAACAATATCTTTTATAAGCATTTTTACAATCCTATACTTTCTCAAGGGTTAGATGCTGCGGTATTAGAAGTTGGAAAAGAGAGAATTGCCTTCACAACGGATACATTTGTAGTAAAGCCGATTTTCTTCTCAGGTGGTGATATTGGAAAACTATCAATATGTGGTACGATAAATGATCTAGTGGTCGTTGGAGCAAAACCTTTATATATCAGTTGCGGAATGATTATTGAAGAAGGTTTTGACATAGGATTGCTTGAAAGAATCGCAGCATCCATGGAGGAAACAGCCAACTTAGCAGGTGTAAAAATTGTAACTGGTGATACGAAGGTAGTAGAGAAAGGCGCGGTAGATCAACTTTTTATCAATACCAGTGGAATAGGTCAAATACATGATAATTATCATATAAAAGAAATTCTTCCAGGAGATCAAATTATTGTTACAGGTACGATTGCCGAACATGGAACCACCATAGCAATTGAACAGTATAAACTAAAAGTAAAAGGTGATTTTAGAAGTGATTGTGCATCACTTCATGAAATATTAAAGTACCTGGAAGACTATATGGGCCATATCAAATTTATGAGAGATCCCACAAGAGGTGGCATTGCTACAACGCTAAATGAACTAGCAGTGCATTCTAGACATGGAATACGTATTGTAGAAAAAAACATTCCGATTCGAAAGGAAGTAACAGTAATAAACGAATTATTAGGATTAGACCCTTTATATATTGCTTGTGAAGGAAGAATGATTCTTGTTGTAGCCAAAGAAAAATCAAGAGAAATACTGCGTTGCATTCAACAGATGAGTAACTGTAAAGATGCTCAAATCATAGGAGAATTCTTAAAGGATAGAGAACCCAACGTATTCGTTGAAAACAATTTTGGAGGTAAAAAGATAATAAAATCTTTAGAGGGAGAAATGATTCCTAGGATATGCTAGGGGTCTAAATAGACAGGCATCGTAATTTCTATATAATCACATTGTATTGAGTGACATCATTTAATTGAAAGAACCAGACTGCATTTAAATTTGTTGTAGCCATAACATCATTTTTCGTGCCTTTGTTTAATAAAGCTGTAAATAGAACTTGCAATGATAACTTTGCCATTACAAGTTCTATTTGATTATCCTTTTATTAATTATATTTTGTGATTTATACCTGGATAGTATATTTGTGCTGCCATAAAATAGTGTGCAATAAGAAAGGAACACAAAAGATTATACGTATTAGGCAGATAAAGAACAGCAATTAAGAGAAGCTAGTATTCAGATAGCAAACCCTAGAAATAGGATACGTATTCAGTATATAATCAATACAATACTAGATAAAAATAAAACATTGAATATAAGGGTGAATGATGATGGATAGACAAAAAAAGATTTTAGTCATTGATGATGAATATATGATCACGGATGTGGTGAAAAGCTATTTGGAGCACAACGCTTTTAAGGTCCATGTTGAGCATAATGGAAAAGAAGGTCTAAAAGCATTTCGAGATGTTAAACCAGACTTGGTTATATTAGATCTCATGCTTCCGGATTTATCAGGAGAGGAAATCTGTAAAGAAATCAGAAGAAGTTCAAGGACCCCTATTATCATGTTAACGGCCAAGGTGGAAGAGGAAGATATATTGACGGGTTTAGATATTGGTGCTGATGATTATATGACAAAGCCCTTTAGCGGGAAGCAACTAATAGGGAGAATTAAAGCTGTTCTAAGAAGAACAGAAAGTGACCCAGTACCTCTTTTTAATATAATGACCTTTCATGGGGAGGATTTAGAGATTAATCTAGTAAACAATGAGGTTAGAAAAAATGGAGAACTGGTAAGACTAACGCCTAGCGAATATAAGATACTTCTTTCTTTAGCAAAGTATCCAAATAAAACCTACTCAAGAGATGAGCTGATTTTTATTGCATTGGGAGAAGAATTTGATGGATATGATCGAATTATTGACACCCACATAAAGAAGTTAAGACAGAAGGTGGAAGACGATATAAAGAATCCTAGATACATACAGACTGTCCATGGATTTGGATATAAGTTCGGAGGCGGGAAAAATGAAGCATAAATTAAGGACGAGGTTGTCCATAACCCATGGAATTATGGCACTGGCTACCATTGGCATTATTGTATTACTGTCAAGTATGTTGGTTGATAGGCAGTTCATTGGCTTTGTAAACGATAACAATCAAAGAAAGGTAGAGAGTATCGTTCACGATATTTCTCATCAATATCATCTAGAATGGGATACTGAGAAACTTGAAGAGACCGGCAGAAGAGCGTTAGAAGATGGGTTGATCCTATCAATCACTGATTCTACAGGGATGGTTATATATGATATAAAGAATACTACACAAAAAGATACGGAAGAATTACTCGCTCCTATCAATCGCAATATGAGGGACCATTATAGAAATTGGACAGGAGAATTAATAACAAGAAGAATTCCTCTAAGCCATGAATATAAGAGCATAGGGGAATTGGTAATATCATATTATGGACCTTTTTATTTTACCGAAAGGGACTCAACCTTTATTAACTCATTACATGATGTATTGAACATTACAGGAGTAGCCTCTTTAATTTCTGCTTTGGTCTTGGGATTGATCATCGCCAGACAGATTAGTATGCCCATCATTAGAGCCATACAAGTTACAAAGGAGATCGCAAGGGGGAATCTGAAAGAACGAGTCCATATAAAATCTGGTATGGTCGAGATAAAGGAATTATCCGATTCGGTTAATTTGCTTGCCAAGACATTAGAAGAACATGAAGGTATAAGAAAAAGAATTGTAGCCGATGTTTCCCATGAACTAAGAACACCCTTATCTGCTATTCAGATTAACATGGAGGCCTTGGTAGATGGGATACTCCAACCTATCCCGACAAGACTGGAGGGGATTTATAAAGAAGTTATTAGAGTAAACCGCCTCGTAGGTGACCTGACGCAGCTAACAAAGTACGAAAGCCGAGGGGAGAAAATAAATAGTAGAAAGTTTGATTTAAGCAAGGTCATTGACTCTATTGTTACGACCTTTGAATCAGAAATTCATAATAAGAACCTAGCTATGATAGTAAAGGGGAATGTCCAGGAGATATCCGGTGATGAAGATAAACTTAGTCAAGCCATCGTAAATATCCTCTCAAATAGTATTAAATACTGTAAAGAATGTGGTTCTATTGTTATAGAAACAATATCACAAGAAAAAAGCGTTGTGATAAAGATCAAGGATGAGGGCATTGGAATACCTGCTGAGGATTTGCCATATATTTTTCAGCGATTTTACCGAGTTGATAAATCAAGGGATAAAGAGACTGGAGGGGCAGGTATTGGCCTTACGATCACGAAAGAAATTATCGAGGCCCATGGGGGGACAATCTCTGTCGATAGCAAATTGGGAGAAGGAACCGAAACCATCGTCGTGTTACCGAAATAAAATAACATAAAAAAGTTTTCTTTGTTTCTCTTCACAAAATCTTCACAAAAAGTCCGTAAGATTAGAACATAACGAACAGACAACTTGTGGGAATTGTGTAAGGAGAGATGACAAATGAAGAGACCAGCGATGTCTTTAATCATACCGGCATATAACGAAGAGAAGAGAATTTATAATACATTAATATCCGTAACAAAAGCAGTGAGACATTTTGAAATAGAGACCAATGAGGAACTAGAAATCATTGTTGTTGATAATAATTCAAAAGATCGAACAGTAGAAATCGCTCAGATGTTTGGAGTAAAAATCGTTCGAGAAGAACGTCATATTATAGCTGCTGTAAGAAATACAGGGGCAAAAGCAGCTCAAAGCGATATACTATGCTTTTTAGATGCAGATAGTGAGGTTAGTGAAAATATATTTAGCTTAGTTTATCAAGCAATGAAAACTGGCGAATATGTCGGTGGTGGGGCAAGAATGAAGTTGGATCAAGATGGACTATTGTATAAGGGATTATCATTTGGGTCATTGGTAATGTCTTATATCACAGGGGTGAGCGCTGTATTGATTTATACAAAACGAGAAACCTTTGAGAAACTTGGAGGGTTTGATGAAAAATACTATGCAGGGGAAGATTTAAAATTTATATTTAAGCTTCGTACAGAGGGGAAGAGACTAGGGCAGCAGTTTAAGAATATCTATGATGGTTATGTGGTGACATCTGCAAGAAAATTTAATGCTATGAATTTGAAAGATGTCACTTTGTTTGCTA
>CALECF010000174.1 GCA_937948705.1 uncultured Anaerosolibacter sp.
TCGCCTTAGCACCTTCTCCCGCTCCCTTTGCAGAAAACAAATCTCCTACGATGACTTCTCCATTAGATAAAATGATGGATACGGATCCTGGTGTATGGCCAGGAGTATGCATGACCTTTCCATCGATACCAAATGGAACCAAGGATAGTTCTTTGTCTATAAGAATGTCAGCCTCTACCCCTTGAAAGCTAGGATTCTTCATGAATTTTGTAATGAGTCTTCCGAATAATCCCGTTGGATTTACCTCTGCGGTTTTACCCTGTTTTAAATCATCAGCTTCACAACTATGTATAGCTACCTTTGCTCCCGTTAGTTCCTTGAGCCGATACAATTCTCCTACATGATCTGTATGGTTATGGGTGATTACAATGAGCTGGATATCCTGGGGCTTCACTTGATGCTTGTTCAGTTCTCCCAAAATATTTTCTAGCTTCCCGGGGAGTCCTGTATCTACTAATATGTTTTTCTCTCCCTTGATTAAAAACGCCTGGACCATTCCTTGGGACAGGGGAATCACTTGTAAACTTTGTGTCTCCATTTTATCGCCTCCTCATTTCTTATAATATCTATTTTTGCGATCTACCACGTTATTCAATTTTATTTATCATTTCCTTCAACACCTGTAGTGCATCCGATAGCCGATCTAGCTCTTCCTCAGCAAAATGAGATAATTTTTCCTTTACATCCGCTGTCATAAGAACCTTGTAATGATCTATAAAGTCTTTTCCCTTTGCTGTCAGACTTACATTGATATACCTTCTGTCCGTGGGATCAGTAATTCTCTCCACAAGCTCTTTCTCTACCAGCTTTTGTATCAAGGGTGTTATGTTTGGTTTTGAAATATATAGAATCTTCGCCAGTTCTGAGATTGGCAGCGTACCGGTGTCCTCTAATATAAATAGAATGTGAATATTGGAGGGCGACAGATCCGTTTCCTCTTTTTGAAAATCATGGCGAATCAATTTCTTTTTAAATAGGGGCAGGATTAAAAACAGATTTTCTACAGTGTGTTCTAGTTTTTTATTGTCCATTATATATCGCTCCATTTATTGTAGTTTATCCTCAGCAGTTTCATTATATTCATATAACTGTTATGAACTCATAACTATTATAATCTTTTTATTTCATCTTTTCAACAACAAAATTATTCATCCCCTACCTATGGAATATGGGGAATGAGTAAACCCCTGATATCAATCATATCAAGGGTTTATTTTTCATTACTTATTTTATTTTTCGGGCCATGAGAACCCCCATGACGGAAGCCATCATCAGTCCTCTCGTCCAACCGCTGGAATCACCCAAACAATACAAACCTTTTATATTGGTCTCAAAATTCTTATTGATATTGATTTTATTGCTATAAAATTTGATCTCTGGCCCATATAATAAAGTCTCCCTGCTGGCAAAGCCTGGTACCACAGTATCCATAGCTTTGATAAAATTTAGGATATTCACCATGGGTCGATAGGGAATGGCTGAGGTCAGATCCCCTGCCACGGCGTCGGGTAGAGTAGGTGTTACATTGGATTGGTCTAGCTCATGCTGCCAGGTTCTCTTTCCTTCCAAAATATCTCCATACCGTTGCACCAAAATATTGCCATTTCCCAGCATATTCACCAGTTCAGCCACCTTCTTTCCATATTCTATAGGCTGATTGAAAGGCTGTGAAAAGTTATGGGAACTTAGTATGGCTAGATTTGTATTATAGGACTTTTTGTCCTTATAGGAATGTCCATTCACAATGGCCAAGTCATTGTCATAGTTCTCCTGGGACACAAAACCTCCAGGATTTTGGCAGAAGGTTCTTACCTTGTTTTTAAAGGGCGCTGGATATCCAATAAGCTTGGATTCATACAGGGCTTCGTTGACTCTCTCCATAATTTCATTTCTTACTTCTACCCGAACACCGATATCCACCGTTCCTGCACTATGATGAATATCATGCTTTTGACACATATCCTTTAACCAATCGGCACCTTTTCTACCAGATGCCACAATGATTTGATCTCCATGGAGCACATTATCTTCTTTTTTAGTCCTCGCATCGCTGGTCAATACACCCTTTACAAAACCCTCTTCAATCAACAGATCCTTGACCACCGTATCAAACTGAATCTCTATCCCAGAGGCCAGAAGATCATTCTGTATGCTAAGATAGATTTCTTGGGCTTTCTCTGTACCCAAATGTCGGATAGGACAGTCCACTAGCTTCAGTCCTGCCTCAATGGCCTTTCTTCGGATAGCTTTTACTTCATCACTGCTCTCTATGCCCTCTATCTTCGTATCTGCTCCATAATCAAGATAAATCTGATCCGTGTAATGGATGAACTCCTGGGCCGTGTCTACGCCAATGACCTCAGGTAACTCTCCGCCTACTTCATGGCTTAAGGATAGTTTCCCATCAGAAAAAGCCCCCGCACCTGAGAAACCCGTTGTAATATGACAATAGGGCTTACAGTATACACACTGCTTCGTTTGCTCCTTGGGACAATGTCTCTTGTCCATGCTTTTTCCCTTTTCAACAATCAGTATTTTCTTACCTGATTTTTGTCTCACCAACTCCAATGCAGTAAAAATCCCCGCTGGTCCCGCACCCACAATAATGACATCGTATCTCAAAATCACTCACTCCCTTTATGAAAAATGAATTTTCGTATTTAAATCAAATTTTTTATCTTATAATTCGTGTTAATCCGAACACTAATTTAATTCACTTAATAATTGTACAACTATTTTTTATCTTTGCCTAGTCCATTTTTGTTAAAAATATTCTCTACATTTTCAGTCTCCCTAGCAAAAATCTTTTTCCATGGATAAAATATGAATTATGTCTACTTTTAAAATACAAATCATTCGTCATAATACGAATATACATATTTATCTAGTTTTTAAGTTCGTAAATTCTATTGACTTTCTTAGTCGAATTAGATTATTATGGTAGAGGCGAACAATTAAATGCACAAGTCTAATATAATTCGTGAAATATGGTCACGAAGTCTCTACCGGCCAACCGCAAATTGCCTGACTATGGACTTATCTTTTGAATGTTGATTGATACGGATATCCTAAAAGGATTTTCTTGTATATCTATTTACAGCATTCACTGTAAGTCTATTCATCAGAAGGAGGGCAAATTATGACACCTATCAAAGCA
>CALECF010000175.1 GCA_937948705.1 uncultured Anaerosolibacter sp.
TCCATTCCCCTATCATCTTTTCATATATCTTCTTTGCATTTTCAAGGCCTAGGCGAATAAAATAATTCCGACCTAAATCCTGTTCTATGAGTTCAAGAACTTCTCCGTATTCTTCTTCTATGATTTCCCTAATCATAATGACCCTCCAGACCAATTTAAAATATTATTCTATGGGCTTACTCTCTGTTGGCCCACTGAAATTTGGGTATAATATATATAGTTTCTTTCCTTCGCCTATATTTTTATTCTCTCATAAGTTTTTTACTAGGGAAAGCGGTTATTCCTTACTTGACTTTAAAATTTAAAAAAGGTGGTTGATGCAAATGAAATCCGTTATGATGTTTACCATGGAATCGTGCCCATTCTGCAAGGAAGCCAGTACATGGATGGAAGAGCTCAAAGAGGAAAATGTAAAATATTTCAACATCGACATTCAAAAGATCGATGAACGGCGACAACCTGAGATTGCGAATAAATATGACTATTATTATGTCCCTACATACTATGTGGATGGCGTAAAGGTTCATGAAGGAGCTGCTACCAAGGATGTGATCCGTAAGGTTCTTGAAAAAGCATCGGAGTAATCCATCCCAGGTATTATTAGATAGGACTCTATTTCCAACCAAAAACCCCCTCAAGATAATGAACATTTTCGTTCACTGATCTTGAGGGGGTTTTTTAGATCATCTTCTTCATCATTTCATTGCTTCGTTTTATAAACTTTGCCATGGCCTCAGGTGCAAGGGGCTTATGAGTGAGTACTGCCAAATCATATACCTGCTGGGCAATTAAGTCCAGTAGCTCTGTCTCTTCTGCAGCATGGCCTAAAATATATTTTATTAAGGGATGCTTCTTGTTAAGGACAAGGGTCTCTTCACTAGGGAACATGCCTGGATTGAATCCGCCCATGCTATACCGCTTCATCATTTCCTGCATACGCCGACTCTCCTCAGAGAGAATGATCATCCCAGCTACATCCTCAGACTTTAAGCTTTCAAGCTGAATCTTACAGTCCTCTTTCCCTAAGGCTTTTTTAAATATATTGGTTACGTTTTCTACTTCCGCCTTACCCGTCTCATCATCGGTTTCATCCTGATCCTTCATAAGATCTGAAATGCCAGAGTCTACCCTCTTAAAATGGATATCATTCTTTTTCATTTCAATATGAGATATAAAAGCCGAATCGATGCTATGGTCTAGAATCACAGTCTCTACCCCATGCTCCTTTAGTAGGTTCACATATTGGGCTTGTTGAACAGGATCAGAAACATAGTATACCTGCTTTTCCAGCTTTCCAGTATGCTTATCCAGGTATTCTTGAATGGTTACATACTGTCCTTCTGTTGTTTTGTATAATAGAATAGATTCTACCTTCTCGTAAAACTTTTCGTCCTTGATAGAGCCATATTTAATGAATGGGCTAATATCGTCCCAGAACTTTACAAAACCTTCTCGTCCTGACTTAAAGAGACCACTCAATTTATCCGCTACCTTCTTGGTAATATAATCAGAAATCTTTTTAGTAAAACCATCATTTTGAAGGAAGCTTCTTGATACGTTTAGTGGTAAATCTGGGCAATCAATGACACCCTTTAAGAGTAATAAAAATTCAGGAATAACTTCCTTGATGTTGTCTGCCACAAATACCTGACTGTTGTATAGCTTGATGCGGCCTTCTATGGTATCAAATTCTGTATTTAATTTAGGGAAGTACAAAATCCCTTTTAAATTAAATGGATAGTCCATATTCAAGTGAATCCAAAAAAGTGGCTCTTGAAAATCCTTGAAGGTTTTTCTGTAAAACTCTTTATACTCCTCATCAGTACACGCGCTAGGCTGCTTCAGGTATAGGGGAAGCACATCATTCAAAGCCTCAGGCTCAGAAATAATGATATTTCCATCCTTATCTTTCTCTGGCTCCTTATCTACCACTTCCACATAAATCGGATATGGCATAAAAGAGCAATATTTTTCGATGGTGGATTTTACAGCATACTCACTTAGGAAAGTTTCTCCTTCTACACCCAAGTGAAGGGTGATTTCTGTACCCCTATGGACTCTAGTACCTTCCTCCATTTCAAATTCTGTGCCACCATCACAAAGCCACTTCACGGCGGCGGCCCCTTGGTTATAGGATAAGGTATTGATTTCCACCCGATCCGCTACCATGAAGGCTGAATAGAAGCCCAGACCAAAGTGACCAATGATCTGATCAATATCCCCTTTGTCTTTATACTTGTTCAAAAAATCCTCTGCCCCAGAGAAAGCGATTTGATTGATATACTTCTTCACTTCCTCCTCGGTCATTCCGATGCCATTATCAATGAACTTCAACGTCCTTGCCGTCGTATCCAAAATTACCTTTACCTGAAAATCTGTTGTTCCGCCTAAATCAGCCTCTCCTAGACTGCTTAGTCGTTTTACCTTGGTAATGGCATCACAAGCATTTGAAATTAACTCTCGAATAAAGATGTCATGGTCTGAATAGAGCCATTTCTTAATAATGGGAAAAATATTCTCACTGTGAATAGACAAACTGCCTTTTTCCTTATGCATAAATGCCCTCCTTGTCATTTGAAATTATGTAGTTGATCATTGATCATGGCTTTAAAGGTTTACATTCCTTTTACAACTTTATATTACACCGATATAAATTTCCAGTCAATATAATTTTAGCACTCTCCAGGTGAGAGTGCTAAAATTTTTTATAGAACCTTCTATGTTTTGGCGTTTATTCCTTAATAAAACTAAAATCGCTAATGTCTTTAAGCTCATAGTCCTTGCTGATGGAGCCCTTTGCTTTGGTCCATTCTAAGACATCTTTAAAGCTCTCTTTGGTAATCTCCTGGGCTTTTTCATATGTCACATCACCACTTAGATATCCTATCACCGCATCAGGAAACCCATAGTTTGTTAAAATCTGTCCATACTCTGAAGCATCTGTTTCATTAATATAGTCTACAGCGTTATTATAGGCTCTATAGAATCCTTTCAAAGACTTAGGCTGCTCCGAAATCACCTTTTCACTGAATACCAAGGTTCCTGCCTTTAATCCATATTCTTTGGAACCAGCCAGTACCTTGGCACCTCTGGATGCCAATAGGCTGGCTTGCGGTTCCGTAAAGATGACGGCACTGACTTTATCTGCCATTAAAGCTTCGAAACGAGCAGGAATGGATGGGATTGCCACAATTTTATAGTTGATACCATTTTTTTCTGCCATTCTATCCATGATATATTCTAAAACCAAGTTTGGGATAATGGACACATCTTTGTCATTAAGCTTTTCAAAGGTATCAATATTAGAGTTTGGGGAGGTTAATAATTTAAAATCCTCATTGATATCCGAAGTAATTTTCATCCCAAATCCAGCTTCATGGAAGGTTAGGGAAGTCATGACATCTGCGATCATCCCTTGGATTTGACCAGCTTGTACCGCCACATTCCGATCATTGGGAGAATTAAATGGAACCAGCTCAATATTTACCCCTTCCTGTTCAAAAAATCCCTTTTCCTTGGCAATAATAATTGGAATTGCGGACTCCGCAGGCAGCGTCGCAAATTTTATAGGGGTGTTTGCCTCTTGAATTGTCTCCACTGGTGCCTGTTTTGATCCGCATCCGCTTAGTAATAACCCTAGCGAAAGCATTACTATCAATAATCTACTCCACTTTTTCATATCTTTTCCTCCGTTCGTATCATTGTTATGTCATTTAAAAATTAGATCTAACATTCAATAGGGGACGACCTATGTGCCGTCCCGAATATAGGGAAGTCAGACACACAGGTCTTAGAGATGGCACCCTTGTCGTTCCCAATATCATTTAGGACTCTCAATCACATACTTATATCTATTTCCTTAATA
>CALECF010000176.1 GCA_937948705.1 uncultured Anaerosolibacter sp.
TCAGCTTGGGACTTTGCGTCTCCTTTAAGTCTATATTTTTTAGCGTTCATGATATCACCTCCACATATAATAGTATTTACGATTCCAATGTAAAATTGCCAAACAAATATTTACAAATGTTAAAAATAAAAATAAGGTGCGAGAAAATGTAAGATGAACATTTTTCTGCACCTTATTTTTTATTGTTTTTTTATCTTGTGCCTGATCCCGGTCTTTGAGGGGTATACCCTGGCTGTGGCCTGCCCGGTGGACGTGAAGGTACTGTTTGGCTGCCAATTGGAGCAGTTCCTGGGGGATACATGACATGTCCTGGCTGATAATAGTAAGGATAACATATATAGGATGGATAATTGTTGTAGGTTGGATAATATGGCATCGGGCCTATCATTGGACGTTCCTGGGGTCTAGGGGGCATGCCTTGTTGAGGTTGTTGACGATTCATACAATCACCTCCTTCCTTTGGTACAGGCTATGCGCAAGGTTGAGAGAATGTGACTATATGAATAAGCAATATAAGGGATTTTTAAGGGAATGGTAATTATTTAAACTTGAAAAATGAAGGTATGTCTTGTAGAATGAAAGGGTATACAGAACATGTCCACAGCCTCACTCTGAACGGGTGAGGCTATTTATATGTATAGGTTAATAGAGCCGGGAGGAAAGGTGGGGTACAATGAAGAGGAAAATAATATATATTTGTTTATTGGTCATTGGGATTCTACTAGGAAGCTTTTATTTTATTCAAAACTTTTATTTTGTGTCCAAATCTGCATCGATAATGCCTACCATACCAAAACTCGTTATATACAATGATAAAAATGTTAAAGGTCTTGAAGATGAGATGGTGAAGATATGGGGAGAAAATCAGAATATGTATGTTCCCCTAGATTTATTACAAAAAGAGCTGGGTATCCATGTGGATTATGACCTTGTGGTAAAGGTGGGTACCATTACCACCAAGGAAACGGTTATCCGTTTCTATGAAGAGGGAGGAAAAGTAACAGTAAATAATAAAATAGCAAAAAATGCTTTACCTATGATCATTGAAAAGGATATACCCTATGTTGCTATACAGAATATCCAAGAATATATCGGTATTAAGAGTAGATGGATTGAAGAACGAAATATGATGATCCTAACCGATCACAAAGAGAATGTTTATAGAGGAGAAGTCGTAAAAGATCAATTAAGGGTGAGACAAGAAGGCAGGCTCCTATCTGCAGTCCTAGAAATTTTAAAGGCAGGTGAGAAGCTGCAGTTAGTAGATGATAGTGGGGAATGGATCCAGGTGATCACAGGAAATGGACAGGTTGGTTATGTGAATCGAGATGGGATTGGAAACATTGAGATAGAAAAAGCCATAGAGATAGGGCAAACTGGACCGATTTGGAAACCAGTGTCAGGAAAAATTTTCTTAACCTGGGATCATATCCATGGTAAAAATCCGGATACATCAAAGATCGGATCTATGGAAGGGGTTAATGTGATTTCACCCACATGGATCAGTATTGTAGATAATAAAGGAACGATCAGGCATAAAATAGATAAAGCCTATATCCAGTGGGCGAAGGAACGGGGTTATAAGGTTTGGGCACTGGTCAATAATTCGTTTAACCCAGATATGACCAGTACCATCTTGAACAATTCCCTTACAAGGGAGCGTATGATCAACGAACTGACGAAATTAGCAGTGGATTATAATCTTGACGGGATCAATATAGACTTTGAGAATGTGTACATGAGAGATCGTGACAAGCTCACCCAGTTTACACGAGAGCTAACACCGATGCTTCATGAAAAAGGGATCGTTGTCTCTATTGATGTTACCATAAAAAGCATGACAGAAAACTGGTCTCTATGCTATGATCGGAAGGCGCTAGGCGAAATCGTGGATTATATGGCAGTGATGACCTATGACGAACACTGGTCAGCCAGTCCCGTAAGTGGCTCTGTTGCATCCCTTGGGTGGGTTGAAAAAGGTATGCTTGGAATCATGGAAGAGGTTCCGGCAGACAAACTGTTGTTGGGCGTTCCGTTTTATACAAGAATCTGGATGGAATCTCCTTCCGTCGATAATCCGGGTAAAGTTCAAGTGAAATCCAAGGCAGTAGGTATGGAAACTGTAAATGAGATATTAAAAAACTCATCTATTCAAAAAGAGTGGAAAGCTGAAGCAGGGCAGTACTACGTAAGCTATGAAAAGGATGGAAAGAATGAAACAATATGGATCGAAGATGGGCGATCTCTTCAATTAAAGGCGGGATTAGTAGGCAAATATGATTTTGCAGGAATAGCAGCATGGAGAAGAGGTTTTGAGACTCCAGAAATTTGGAGTGCAATAAATAAAACGATAAATTCTTTAGAGTAAAAAGATGAATATAGGAAGGAACTCAACTCTCGTTGGGTTCCTTTTTAGATTGCTACTCTATTTCATAGGTGAATGGATATACATCTTCTGCTTTTTTACCTAATCTAGAGGCGAAGCTTTGGGCATCAATTTCTTCTACCACGCCATTATCTTTAATAACCCTTACATTCCAAATCTCACCATTTTCCTTTACCAATAACTCAGCTGGATATTGAGTTCCATCATCAAACTTGACTTTACCACGTTTCCAAGGCATCAAAGCATCTCTCCTTTCATGGTTGTATGATTAGTATGGGTTAATTATTATGAATTTATAACTGTAAAAATAATGCTAGAAGTATAGTTGAGAAAAAAATGAAAATAATAAATTCATGTATGAAAAAAGTAAAGGCTTGGAAAAAATATTGGATACAGCTAAAAGTGTAAGCAGATGTTCAACAGCGAATTAGGAGGAAGAATAAATGATCTATCATCAAGATTCATATCTTGTGGTAATAGGTGGGGCGGAAGATAAGACTGCGGATAAAGTTATTTTGAAAAAACTTGTATCGCTTACAAATAAAAAAGATCCAAAGTTTGTCGTTATGACAACGGCAACAGAAAAGCCAAAGGAAGTAGGCCAGCAATATATCAAGGTGTTTAAGACCTTGGGTATTGAAGGAATCACAGTGCTAAATATTGAAAGTCGAGAAGATGCCAATAGAGAAGAAGTTTTAAAGGAAATGATGGAAGGTGACTGCATCTTTTTCACTGGTGGAGATCAGCTCAGAATATCCAGCATACTAGGGGGAACGAGAGTCCATGACCTTTTGCATGAATGTGTGGGACGAGGAAAGGTAATTGCAGGAACGAGCGCTGGTGCTTCTATGATGAGTGAAATCATGGTGGTAGAGGGAATGGATGGAGAAGCACCCAGTCGATGTACGATCAAAATGGCTCCTGGTATGGGACTCATGGAGGGGGTTATTATTGATCAACACTTTAATCAGAGGGGCAGAATTGGAAGACTTCTTTCTGCTATTGCCCAGAATCCCCATTCACTAGGGATTGGAATCGATGAAAATACAGCGATTGTACTAAATCATCAGAATACATTTAACGTGATAGGATCAGGAGTAGTGACGGTCATTGATGGCAGGGATATTGAGTATACCAACACTTCAGAACAGTATCCAAATGAGCCCTTGGCTATTACAAATGTTCGGATGCATGTGCTGCCAACAGACTATGGCTATCAGCTTGCTTCCAAAACACCAATCATACCAAACAAATCAAATAAAAAAGCGCAAGATCAATCACAGGAGGAATCAAAATGAAGGTCGTGGATTTAAGAGTATTAAGAGGTAGAAATGTATACAGTCATAAGCCAGTCATCAAAATTACTGTTGATTTGGAAGAACTTTATGATACACCTACCTCAGAAATTCCTATGTTTAATGACAACTTAATTGCAATGATTCCAGGACTAAAGGAGCATAAATGCGCAGAAGGTTACAAGGGTGGTTTTGTAGTACGATTAAAGAGGGGCACCTATTTAGCCCATGTGATGGAGCACACAGCTCTTGAGATACAAAATATGTTAGGATACAATATTAGTTTTGGCAAAGCAAGATGGGATAGTGGGAAATCTATTTATAATGTCATATATGGATATACCAACGAGACAGCGGGCGTTGAAGCAGGACTAATGGCTTTTGATATTTTGAATCATCTAATTAATGGAGAAAACATCGATGTGGATGCAAGATTAGAGATGATTCGGAAAAAAGCTGCTGAACGAGAATTGGGGCCAAGCACAAAGGCTATTGAAGAGGAAGCTATAAAAGCAGGGATTCCAGTGAATCGCATTGGAAAGGACAGTATGCTTCAACTGGGGTACGGTGCATATCAAAGAAGAATGCAAGCAACCTTGACAGATCAGACAAGCTGCATTGCTGTGGATATTTCTTGTGACAAATGGATGACCAATGAACTATTAAAACAAAATGGTATTCCAGTACCAGAGGGAAAGGTTGCCAAGAATAGGTTTGAAGCCGTAGAGATGGCCAATGAAATTGGCTACCCTGTGGTTGTAAAGCCTTTTAATGGAAATCAAGGAAAGGGTGTATCCTTGAATTTAAATTCAGATGAAGAGGTAATTTCTGCCTATGAGGCAGTGGAAAAGTATACTCCAGATGCCCTAGTAGAAAATTATATAGAAGGGAAGCATTATCGAGTACTGGTTGTAAAAGACCGAGTTGTTGCTGCTTCTGAAAGAATCCCTGCCCACGTTGTAGGAAATGGGAAAAATACCATCAACGAACTTATTGAAATAGAAAACAGAAACCCTTTGCGGGGAGAAGGCCATGAAAAGCCACTGACCAAGATAAAAGTGGATGAAGTTATGATGCTCCTTCTGAAGAAAAGTCATTTTACTTTGTCGGATATACCAGAAGAGGGACAAGTGATTTATCTGAGAGAAAATGACAATCTAAGTACAGGAGGAATAGCCATAGATGTGACGGATCAGGTGCATGAAGATACCAAAAAAATGTGCATTAAAGCAGCTGATCTTATCGGCTTAGATGTGGCTGGTGTCGATGTGACAACTGCAGACATTGCGTATCCCTTAAGGGATACAGGGGGGGCGATCATTGAAGTCAATGCGGCTCCGGGAATCAGAATGCATCATTATCCATCTTCAGGAAAACCTAGAAACGTGGCAAAGGAGATTGTATCATCCCTATTTCCAGAAGGAAAGAAACACTCTATTCCTATTGTGGCTGTCACAGGAACCAATGGAAAGACTACCACCACAAGATTGATTAATAGAATTTTGAAAGAAGCAGGTCACCATGTGGGTATGACTACTACTTGTGGAATCTATATAGAGGATGAATGTATTTATGAAGGAGATACCACAGGCCCAGCCAGTGCCAAGACCATATTGATGAACAAGCATGTCACAGCTGCAGTACTGGAGACGGCCAGAGGTGGCATTGTCAATAGAGGTCTGGGATATGACCTGGCCGATGTAGGTATCATTACAAACATCACTGACGATCACTTGGGCTTGGATGGCATCGAAACCATGGAAGACTTGGCCCATGCAAAATCTTTAGTAATTGAAGCCACCAAAAAGACTGGGTATGCTGTTATTAATGCAGAGGATGAGTATTGTTTATCTATTAGAGATAGAGCTTATGGCAATCTCATACTGTTTTCCAAGGATCATAAGAACAATTACGTCGTAAAGCATATCAAAGAAGGTGGAAGGGTAGTTTATATCAAGGATCAAATCATCTATATGGCCACGGATAAGGAACAGATTCCTGTGGTAAATATAGAAAACATTCCTGCAACCTTGGGAGGCGCTCTCATCCACAATGTTGAAAATAGCCTGGCTGCCACTGCTGGGGCCTGGGGATTGGGTATTGACAAAGACGCTATTAATCGAGCCTTGGTAGGTTTTAAAAGTGACGAAAAGGAGAACCCAGGAAGATTTAATATGTATGATGTGGCTGATTTTAAGGTAATTGTGGATTATGGTCATAATTTCGATGGATATAAGAAGGTTATCGAAGGATTGCAAAAAATTAAGATTAATCGGCTCATTGGTGTCATTGGTGTTCCAGGGGATCGACTAGATACTAGTATCCATGAAATCGGAATTCTATCAGGACAAAGTTTTGACCGTGTATGGATCAAGGAAGATAGAGATCGAAGAGGGAGAGAAGAAGGGGGAGTAGCAAAGCGTTTGATGGAAGGCTGTTTAAAGGGCGGTCTTAATCCGAGAAATATGGTAGTCGAGTTATTAGAAGAAGTTGCCCTAAGAGAGGCCATGGAAGCAGCAACTGCTGGAGATATTGTCATCGTATTCTATGAAGATCGGGACAAGATTATGGAGACAATCAATGAATTTAGTCGCCAGAAAGAGAATATGCTTCTCAAAGAAAAAATAATGGTGTAAGTGATTCAAGAACACTTCGGCAATCTTTACAGGGTATATAAAACTGTAAAGATTGCCGAAGTTTTTTCATATAATAGGAAAGTTTTGATTTCCTATTATATGAAAAAACAGGGGTTTTAGGGGATGAAATCCCCTGCCCGCCTTTAGGAAGGTGTTCAGACAGCTTTGCTGTCGTCGAAGGAAACCTAGGGGTTTCCTAGCGAAAGCGTCGGAGGCACTATTTTAATATTACCTAAATAAAATTTATAGGAAAAAGGCAATTAGAAAACTACTAGCAGAAAAACATCGTACGATTTAAGGAATTCTATTTACCTATGGATGCGTGAATAATTACATTGAAA
>CALECF010000177.1 GCA_937948705.1 uncultured Anaerosolibacter sp.
ATCCTTCTATGGAAATAGATTATGCAACCTTTGAAGATGGATTGAGACAAATACTTCTTTGTGAAAGAATTTATGAAAGTGCACAGACCGGTAGATGGGTAAAGATTTAATATTGGAAAGGAAGGGTCATGATGAAATTAGGCTTACACAGTGCGATTCTCCCCGAGTACACCTTTGAGCAGGTCATCGACTTAGCCAGTGATATGGGCTATAAATCAGTTGAGCTGGCTTGCTGGCCCCTTGGCAAAGCAGAAAGACGTTATGCAGGCGTTACCCATATGGATGCCTCATCCATTAATGAGGAAAAAGCCCGCTATATTCTCGACTATTGTTCGGCTAAAGATGTTGAAATAGCCGCTTTAGGCTATTATCCCAACCCCCTTGATCCCAATGCAGAAAATCGTTCCGTATACATTGAGCATTTAAAATCATTGATCAAGGCCGCTAAAATGCTAGGGGTCAATAAAGTAAGTACTTTTATCGGTAAAGATAAAAATAAAACGGTGGAAGAGAATATTGAGTTATTTAAGGAAATATGGCCGCCCATCATTGAATTTGCCGCAGCCCATAAGGTATGGGTAGGCATTGAAAACTGTCCTATGTATTTTACAATGGATGAATGGCCTGGAGGACTTAACTTAGCTTCAGCCCCTTATATTTGGCAAGAGTTATTTAACATCATAGACAGTGATTATTTTGGATTGTCCTATGATCCATCCCATTTATATCTTCAAAGAATGGACTATATCCAACCCTTGTATACATTCAAAGATAAGATCAAACACATACATATTAAGGACTTGAGAGTATATCCAGACAAAATCAACGAGTATGGTATTTTTACCTACCCATTACACTATATGTCTCCAAAAATCCCTGGACACGGGGGTATCGACTGGGGTGCTTTTGCATCCGCTTTACGGGATATACACTTTGACGGAGCAGCTTGTGTAGAAATTGAAGATAAATCCTTCGAGGACTGTGAGGATAATGTTTTTAAAGCCATTAGACTTGGCTTTAAGCATATGTCACAGTTTATAGAATAATTCTAGAAAAGTATCGCCACGACTAGGCCCCCTCAACCATAAGAACGCTGATTTCTTTCATTTAAAAAGAATTCAGCGTTCTTTTTGTGCTCAATATAATAAAATAAAAACCAACCCTATAAAGCATATTACAAAAGAAGCCAGAGTTATTTTTAAATTCCTTAATCCCTACAATTAAATCTCAAATTTCCATACGGCTCGGCCTTGTTCCTCTGTTAATGAAACCTTGCACGATATATTTTTCATCATAAGCCCCAACCAAAAATGACAGGCACATATACCTAGATCAACATCTGGATGTTCCCACTTCAGGTGTTTATAGCCAACAGGTGCTGCAATGGAAATGGTTCTAAAATCAGTAGAAACTGTAAAACGCCAATGCTGACTATTGGCAGCCGATGGCGCTTTCCGGGCAAGGTCAAAGGCATATAGAATCTCTGGCGGAAGATCCTCTTCCTTCACACCATTCTCCAACAACGCACCCACGGGTTTACGTTTATAGCTTATGAAGGTTTCTGTTCCCCTATCAAAGAACCGAACACCCTCTTTCTGCCAGTATCCAAGGGGTGTGATACAGATTGCTCTCTCCCCCTCAACTTCGCCCTTTCCCTTTCCCTATTTCCTTGAACATATAAAGGTATATATCCTCTTTATCATTAAAATATTGATACCAACTACCCCTAGGTATCCCCGCAGTCTTAATGATCTGATTGATGGATGCCTCGCTAAATCGTCGGATAGGAACCTCCTGTACAGCCGCATCAAAGATTTCCTGTTTTTTTATCCTCCCTCAGATTATTAAAAGTATCCTTAGGTATCTAGGAATGCAGGGGACTTTTATAGCCGATTCAAATATTGCATATTATTTTTATCTTTTTTGTAGTAAGGAACTACTTTCCAATTCTTAGCCATTGCATTAATTATTCTTTAAAGATAGTCAAAAAGGTACGCCAACTCATCTTATCGTCAGTTAAGCAAATCTGAAACCGTTCCTACTTCAATATCTTCATTCTTCATATGTCGAATAATCGCTGGTAAAGCCTTGGCTGTTTCCGGTTTGGGATGCATAAGTAAAATAGCTCCTTTATGAGGTTTCTTCATTACTCGATCTAGAATAACTTGCGCCGTAGAACCTTCTTTCCAGTCTATGGTGTCTACACTCCAGAGCACAGTTTTATACCCTAGTTCCTCTGCTACCTCAAGGGTGACCTCATTAAAATCTCCAGCAGGAGGGGCAAAATAACGGGTTTTCATTCCTATGGCTTTTTCGATGGCTTCCTCTGTTCGCTTTATCTCCGTTCGATTGGTTTCCCGATCAATTTTGCTATGCATTTTGTGGCTGTAGCCATGATTCCCAATTTCATGACCATGGCTATAAATCTCCTTTAATAGTTCTGGATTATTTGCTGTCCACCGACCTGAAACAAAGAAGGTGATCTTGATGTTCTCTTCATCCAGCACTTTAAGAATCTCTGGAATTACTTCATTTCCCCAATCTACGTTACAGGTTATGGCAAATTTATTGGATTCTGGATTGCCATTTCGTATAGGTTCATCTTCATGGGTATACCATAAGGTGGTTTTCACAAGGTTTATCCAGCAAAATATCCCTGCTATCATCATGGCAAAGATAATCAATCCGATGTATATACTTCTCTTTGAAATCACAACAATCTTCATTTACAACCTCCTAGAATGAAATGATTTATTTTCCACATAGATATCTATATTCATTCCACCCCATAAAAATTGCAATAAAAAAAACATCGAATTCATTCATTAGGTTTTTCTCTCTAATTATTTCTGATTATGCATTGAATCTATATCCAGACCCCCATAATCATGAAAACACATTATACATTAACTTAATTTTGTTCATGTCGAATGACCTCCTTTTTTTATCTACAAGGTCATTATAAGAAATAAAAATAAACTCCCTATTAAGCAATTCTAAAAATTCTATAAAGATTGCTTAAGTATTTATAACTATGAATTCCCTCAAACGACTTATATTTGAGAGAATCCTACAATGCTATACTTTAAGGTATCCTGACACACTCTCCAGTACTTTAAAAATTTGGGAGGCAGCTTTTGCATCATATTCAAACCCACTCTTTCCAAAAGACCCAGCCTCAGTAATTTTTACTCTTCGCTGAATGGGCTGGGTGATCACTACACTGGTATCATTCTTAAAGTATTCGTGGATACGTTCTAAGTTTTTTCTCGCATCCAGCAATCTTCCGTCAAACATATTTGGAACAATAAACCTAATTTTTGAACGAGGCAGATCTAGTGTATTCAGATAGGCATACACATTTCCTATGGCTTCTACACTGGCAGCCTCTGTTTGAATCGGCACAATAATATGATCCACATAGGAAAGAATGGCATCATTGATGCTTGTTTGAGAGGGTCCACAATCTATCAAGATACAGTCATAATTCATCTTCTCTAAATCAACTAACACTTTCCCAAAAACAAGATCGTATCGCCTTGTATCTTTGATATAGCTTTCGATATCTTTTAGCCCTCTGTTTGTGAGTATATCCAAGTCTTTCCGTACATGATGTAGGATACAATCTTTTAGTTTGATCTCATTTGCCACAACCCTACCTTTTCTTCTTGCATCCTCTTGGTCAAAAACATCATTAATGGCCTTTGTCGTATTTAGCACACCTAAAGATTTTGAGGAATCTCGTTGAGAATCTAAATCTAACATCAGGATTTTATACCCAAACTTCAAAGCCAGCCCTGTCCCTAGATTCGCTGTAAGCGTACTCTTTCCTACGCCACCTTTATTGTTATAAATAGCTAGTCTCTTCATATTCCACATCCCCCTTTACTCTCTACACTCAATATATCTAGTATAAGTATATTCGAGGGTTGTCTTCATTCATGAATCATTTCCGTTGTCTTTCCATATTTATTTCATGCATATATAAAGGAACTTTACCGTGTTATATGGAACATTTTCATGTTATAGTGAATAGAAAAGATGTTTCAACAATTGTGATCTATATGATATTGATAATAAAAAGGAGAATAAAGTTGATAGATATATTATACGGAAGTGAGCATGAAGATGTAGTTTTTACACATATTAAGGCAATTAATCAAGACATGACCAGTAAAACATTTACGAATTGTCAATTTACAAACTGTGATTTCTCACAGTCTGATTTCTCTTTAGCATTCCTTGAAGATTGCTTATTTAAAGAGTGTAATTTAAGCTTGTCACAATTTATCAATTCAAAGTTAAGAAATGTTAGGTTTGAGAACTGCAAATTACTAGGCATAAGCTTTAATAAAATTGATTCCTTTATTATGGCTATACACTTTAAAGACTGTTTCATTGAAAACTGTAATTTTTCTGATCTTGCATTAAAAGCAAGTATGTTTCAGCAATGCAAGATATTAGAAAGTGACTTTATCAATACAGACCTATCAGAAAGTAACTTTACCTATTCCATATTAACTGGAACAAAGTTTAACAATTGCAATTTGTCAAAGGCAAATTTTTCTTTTGCCAAGGATTATGACATTAACCCTTTGAATAATAAAACAACCAAGACCATCGTTACCTTGCCTGATGCAATATCGCTCTTAAAGCATTTTGGCTTTGTAATAAAGTAAACATAAAGCAATCTACGGCATCCAGCAGTAGCTCATAATAACCATTATTTAAATTGAATTCTAGCAAGATAAATTTAAAGTATTATATCAACTACTGTTGCAAAAGCATAGGAAGAGGTGCTCCCCATGGAAAATACTATTATACCCAGCTATTCTGACATTAAAGAGATCCAGCTTTCCATCTATGACTCTGACGTTGTATATTATGGTGGTAGTCAATATTGGTTTTCAAAAAAAACGCACCAACTTAGTGGCTGTGGCCCTGTTGCTGCAGCTAACATTACAGCATATTTGTCCCAAACCTTTCCAGATAAATTTAGTAGTTTATATCCTTATACGGGTGTTCTCAACAAGAAGGATTTTGTTGAACATATGACTGAGATTCGTAAACACGTAATCCCAGGAATGTTTGGACTTACGTCTGTTCAACAGTTCGCAAACAATGTTTTGTCTTTTTCACAAAGCAGAGGCGTCTCTTTAGTTCCCCATATTCTACATGAAAATGCTGCCAGTATCCATGAAGCCATAGACTTTATTTCTCAAGCTTTATATCAAAGACTTCCCGTTGCCATATTGGTTCTCAAACATCCTGTAAAGGAATTTAAAGATTTTGCTTGGCACTGGATGACGATCACTCATCTTAAGCTAAATTCTAAGGATAATCGATACTATATTTCAGTATCCACCTATGGAGAGTCCCATGAGATTGATTTTGATTTACTTTGGAACGCCAGACGTCCAAAGGATATCATCAGATTGGCTTACTTTACTTAAATACAGCTGGAGGTACCCCTATAGGGTTCCTCCAGCTGTATCTTGTATATCATCTAAATTCCTATTCGATCCTCTCATGACTTCAAACCGCCCTTGTCATATTTATACTAAAAAAGGCATCTATTGCGTTAGACGGAAATCTTTTTGCCGCGAAACTGGTTTGCAAATAAGTAAAAGAGGAACCTGCCTCCCTGACCCATGCATACAATAATATTAGATAGTATTGTCCAATATTATCTAATATTATTGAAAGGAGTTTTTTCATATGAAATATTATACTATCCATGACAATCGCCCATGCTCGAATCCCTGTTCAAAACCATGCTCAAAACCATGTTCCAAGCCCTGTTCAAAACCATGTTCCAAGCCCTGTTCAAAACCATGTTCGAAGCGATGTCCAAAGCCATGTCCTCCACCATGGCCAAAACCATATCCGCCACCATGCCCAGAGCAATGTCCAACTGGAGCTACAGGTGTAACCGGTGCAACTGGCCCTGCTGGAGCCATTGGTGCTACTGGTGCAACTGGTAACACCGGGCTTGCTGGTGCCACTGGAGCTACTGGCGCAACCGGTGACACTGGTCCTGCTGGTGCCACTGGAGCTACTGGTGCAACCGGTGACACTGGTCCTGCTGGTGCCACTGGAGCTACAGGCGCAACTGGCGACACTGGTCCTGCTGGTGCCACTGGAGCTACAGGTGCAACTGGTGCCACAGGCGTATTAGACTTTGCAGATTTCTATGCGTTGATGCCTCCTGATCATGCAGCAACAGTTGCTCCCGGTACAGACGTAAGCTTTCCCCAAGATGGGCCGACTAGTGGAACTTCGATTACCCGTACTGGACCCAGCACATTTAACTTAGCTGACATTGGCACGTATCAGGTCTTGTTTCAGGTAAGTGTGAGCGAAGCGGGTCAATTGATTTTAACGCTCAATGGTGCTGACTTAGCTTATACAGTGGTCGGGCGAGAAACAGGCACTTCCCAAATAGTAGGAATGGCTCTTGTGACTACGACAGTCATTAATTCAATACTCACTGTACGAAATCCTGCGGGCAATGCACATGCACTAACCATCACTCCTCTCGCTGGAGGAACAAGACCTGTTTCAGCGCACCTTGTTATTACGCAAATCGCATAAAGAGAAATATAATGATAAGGGATGAGGCAACAGGTTGAAACCACTGAAGAATATATGATAAATAATAAAATATCCCTTATT
>CALECF010000178.1 GCA_937948705.1 uncultured Anaerosolibacter sp.
GAACAAAGCGATGTCATTATTAAATTTTCATTTGAACGTAAGTCATTTTAATATAAATATTCATATTCAAAAGGATGAAGCGAAACAACGAGAAAAAATGATCAAAATACTGGAACATGAAATGCGAATGAAGGAAGAATTCAACAGAAGAAGCAACCAAGATTATCAATATATGTTATATAATATTATTCGGTAATCTAATAATAGATGGGATTCCCATCTATTATTTTTACTGAATAAAGTATATAATGCTCATGAGATAGGACAAGGGGGATAATATTGATGAAATCTATTAAGGTAATTTTAACAGGATTTGGAAATGTAGGTCATGCCTTTGTGAATGTATTGAAGGATAAAAAAAGTGATATAGCACAGCAGTATGGGTTAGATATAAGTATAAAGGCTGTAATATGCAGTCGATATGCCATCGTCGAAGAACAAGGAATTGATCTGGAGCGATTAAGTAGCTGTGACAAGCATTCAAAGGGAATTGAGCAGTATGGAAGCTGCCTATACGAGATAAACAATAGTAAAGAGATGTTGGGAAAATTGGAAGGGGACGTACTGATAGAAGCAAGTCCTACGAATATAGAAACCGGTGAACCTGGATTTTCCCATATTCATACGGCCATAAGTAAAGGAATGGATGTAGTTACCCTTAGCAAGGGTGCCCTAGTGCAGTATAGTAAAGAAATTGAGGAACTTGCACGGTTCAAAGGTAGTAGGGTGAAAATTAGCGGGGCTACTGCTGCTGCACTGCCGACCATTGATATGGCACAATACAATTTAGCAGGAAATGATATTTATAGGATTCAAGGTGTATTCAATGGCACAACGAATTATATTCTTACGAGAATGCACAAAGAAGAGATTTCCTTTACAGAGGCCTTGCAGGAAGCTCAGGAAAAGGGTATTGCAGAAGCAAATCCAAAGCTTGATATCGGAGGATTTGATACTGCTGCAAAATTATTGATACTGGCAAATAACATTCTAGGGACCTCACTGCGACTAAAGGATGTTGCTATGGAGGGAATAGAGAATATCACGAGAGAAGACGTTACGGAAGCGATTAGAGACAATAAAACCATCAAGTTAGTGGGAGAGGCTATAAAAGAAATCTATGGTGTTCGTCTTAGCGTTTCACCTATCGCATTGGACAACAGTAATATATTAACACGGGCAGACTATAAGGATAAAGCTGTTGTCTTTTATACGGATCTGATGGGAACCATATCGGTAATAGGAGGCGGCTCTGATCCGAAAGCCGCTGCAGCAGCAGCTTTAAAGGATATCATTAATTTATATAGATAATAAAATGGGAGTTAGACATTTGTCTAACTCCCATTTTACTAGAAATAGGTAAGATTCCTACTTAAAAAAGTTCATAAATGCAGTAATAATACCGGCATTGGCAAAATCTATGAAAAGACTTCCTACGAGTGGAAGAATGAAGAATGCTCTTGGCGCTACACCAAACTTGCCGGATATAGCCTCCATGTTTGCAATGGCATTTGGTGTCGCACCCATACCAAACCCACAATGCCCACTTGCCAAAACAGCTGCTTCATAATCTCTTCCCATCAGGTTAAATGTAATAAAATATGCAAATAATCCCATAAGCGTAGCTTGTGCAATTAACATGATGAGCATTGGAACTGCTAAGTCAGCAAGCTCCCATAACCTTAAGCCCATAAGTGCCATGGACAGGAAAATGGATAAAGCGATATTACCTAAAATGTCTATTTCGTCTAGGGCCACTTCATATATGCCTGTACTATCCGATAAATTCCTCATGATTGCAGCAGCAAACATCGCACCAATATAAGAAGGAAAAGTCATGCCTGTTTTCTCAAGTAGGGATGAAATAATTGTTCCGATACCCATTGCTAATATAATTTGGGATGCTGCAATAGCGAAATGGTTAGACACAAGTGTTTTTACGGTTTTAGCATTTTCCTCACCTTCAGTAATTCCCATGCTACCTGATTTTTTTTCTGGTTTTTGCGTTAAGTTGTGTTTCTCAATGAGTCTTTTACCAATCGGGCCACCGATCATACTACCCATAATGAGACCAAAGGTTGCAGAGGCCATAGCTACTGTAGTGGCACCAAAGGCACCGGCGTTCTCAAAGATTGGTGCAAAAGCTCCAGATGTACCATGGCCCCCAGTCATTGGAACAGAACCAGTAGATAAACCGATTAAAGGATTCAGCTGGAAAACCTTTGCGAGACTAACACCGACAACATTTTGGAGCGCGACTAAGGTTGTCGCTAAACCTAAGAAGATGAAAACCTGTAACCCACCTTTTTTAAGTAACTTTAAACTTGCAGTAAAGCCAATTGTAGTAAAAAAGGCAGTCATGAGCACTCTTTGAAGCGTAGTATCCATTTGAAAGGTTACAACATCCCATTGCTTAAGTACTAAAGTAAGAATGGCGAAAACTAGACCGCCAATAACAGGTGCTGGAATAAAGAATTTTTCTAATAAGGATATTCTTTTCCTAAGGGTTTGTCCTAAAAATAGAACCACCACAGCAATTGC
>CALECF010000179.1 GCA_937948705.1 uncultured Anaerosolibacter sp.
CTTGAGTAGTTTAATAAAAGCAATTGCATCCATGGAAAGAGCTCAAAAATTTGCAGAAGAGAGACTAGCTATGGAGAACATATCTCTTAATGAGAAGGAAGTAATTCAAGCTGGTGTTATTCAGAACTTTGAATTTACTTATGAACTTTGCTGGAAGTTTATGAAAAGATGGTTAGAATTAAATCTTATGCCAGGATTACTTGATGGGGTAACTAGGAAAGAACTGTTTAGAAATGCCCTTGAGCAAAAACTAATATCTGACTTTTTCAAATGGGTGAGATATCATGAACTTAGAAATACTACTTCGCATACGTATAATCATGATGTGGCAGAAGATATCTATAGAGTTTCTGAGGACTTTTTAGAAGATGCTATCTATTTATTGAAAGCATTAGAGGCCCGCAATGATTAAGTTAAGCGAAAAAGAGCTAGAAATTGTAGTAAATATCCTTAAAAAACACACTTCCAGTTTTGAAATTTTGGTATTCGGATCTAGGTATAATGGAAATGTTCATGACCATTCTGATTTAGATTTGGCTATAAAGGGGCCCCATAAAATAGATATTTTGTACATTGCGGACATTCGTGACGAGTTTCAGAATTCGGATCTTCCTTTCCGCGTGGATATTGTTGATTTCAATAGTATTTCTCCTGAATTCCAAGCGGTTATATTAAAGAATAGTGTGAGTCTAAAAATATGATGATATTCCAATCATTCAATTAAGGGGCGGGTCTTGAATTGAACAAATCTTTTGATGGAAAAGACTCTTAGGTAAATAAAATAAAAGGAAGCAGTAATATGGAAAAGAATAAAAGCATAGTACTAATTCTATCATGGGGAGCAATTTTTCTTTGGATGTCATTAATCTTCTATCTATCTCATCAGCCAGCTGCTCAATCTGATCAGTTGAGCATAGGGATAACGGAGTTGATTCTACAAAAGATAAGGAAAATCTTACCGATTATAGAGCTAGATATAGAAGTTTTTAATCATATCGTAAGAAAAAATGCCCATTTTTTTGCCTATTTGATTTTAGGGGTATTGGTTATCAATGGACTTAACAGAAGTGGTATGAGCGGACATAAGCAGATTATGTTATCTACAATCATTTGTATTCTCTATGCAATATCCGATGAAGTCCATCAATCTTTTGTTCCAGGTAGAGGTCCTGGCGTGATGGATGTACTGATTGATAGCGCTGGAGCGATTGTAGGAATTTGGATGTATAGAGCAGTAGGTAGGATAAAGAAAAAGGTCATATCATACTAAAATGGACCCTGTAGCAAGGACATTTTAGTATGACATGACCTTTTATATATTAGCATAAAAATTGATAACAGTTTTGAGTGAATTATAAATAACTTAAATAAAAAAAGAAGAGTATGGTAAGCTTTGGGATCTCTACATACCTGTAGAGAGGGTGTGTAACTGCATAAGCTTGAGTTTTAAGAAAAAAAGGCTAGGAGGCAGGGGCGAATTTTGTAAAAAAAAGGATAATATTCCTTGCAAAATACGACATGATTTTTAAATGAAATATAGTACCATAGTCCTATAATAAATACGCCAAATATCATCATCAGGGGGAAGATATATGGGATATAAGAGGATGCATGGAAAAAGAAATTTTAGAGTAAGCTATAGCCTCATAAAATACTTAACAATAGGGATCATCATTTTTACCATAGCATTGTTATTTTACGGACAAAGGGCTTATAGGCAAAAAATTTCTAGGCAAGTAGGCGATATTAGTGGACAAGCAATATATACAATGGTTAAAGGTCACAATTCAGGTATAGGAGATCGGTTATGCTAAGACTAAATACAATAGAGCAGGAGATTATCAATGGAACTTTGGGATTGGAAGATTTAAGAAACTTAGAGTTATGCTTGCTAGATAATATCAATAAAATCAAAGATGAAATACATCTGGATATGGTAGACAAACGCAGAGAGATGCTTGGGAAAGAAGTCGCTGCGTTTGAAGAAGCCGCTATCAAAGTCAGATCTGCTTTGAAAAAATTCTTTAAATCTGGAGAATGAAGCATCCATAAATCTAGGGACCGTTTGAATTGAAAAAAAGCATAATCTTTTCGATTCATGAGAAGAAAATATAGGTAGAAGTCTTGGTGTGATAGTGCATTTGTAGAATTGAAATGTAGCTCTTACCTATAATAGTATAGATAGACTAGCTTTTTGAAATAACTTTTATAAATCAATCTTTGAGGCAGTTTATTAAAATGATATAATGTAGCTATGAAGAAGGAGATTGAAGGGGTTTAAAGAATGAATGATAAGGTTTTGGGTTTGATAGAAAAAATGTATAGTGAAATGCAAAATGGTTTTCGACAAGTATAAGAAGAGATTAAAGAAAGTAAGGGAAGAAATTAAAGAAGTAAACCAAAATATTGTAAGACTCGAAGATAAGATGGACAACCGTCCAAAAGCTCTATATGATGGATACAAACAAAATACAGAGAAACTTTGTAACGTGGAGTGTAAGCTTAACGACTTAAGTAGCAGGGTATAGCGTCAAGAAGTAGGGATTCATTTGGGTTATTAAAGGAGCTAAGCAGGCTTGGTACTTTACAAAAATAGCAATAAATCAATGGGATAAAGCTACGAAGGGAAGAGATTGTATGAGCTTTCAAGAAATTCGTTGGATGCAAAGATTTAGTAATTATAAGAAAGCATTAAGGCAAATTGAAGAAGCTGTAGAGTTGATGGAAAAAAGAGAGCTTACAAACCTTGAGAAACAAGGGTTGATACAAGGATTTGAATACACTCACGAATTGGCATGGAAAACAATAAAAGATTTTCTTGAACATCGAGGAAATACGAATATATATGGGTCAAGGGATGCTACAAAAGAAGCCTTTGCTCTGGGATTAATAGAGGATGGAGAAGTTTGGATGCAAATGATAAAGAGTCGTAATATCACAAGCCATACATATGATGAAGCTACAACGGATGGCATTATTCGGTTAGTAAAAGCTTCATATTTTGAGGCTTTTAAAAGCTTAAGAAAGAAGATGGATCAACTTCAGAAAGAAGAGAGTAAAGAATGATGAAATATGGTATAAAGCAAAATACATGGGATAGGATTCTAGAGAGTTTTTCCAGGCATGATAAAATTGAGAAAGTAGTACTTTATGGTTCAAGGGCTAAAGGAAATTATAAAAGTGGATCAGATATTGACTTAACTTTGATTGGTAAAAATCTAAATCTAGAAGATGTTCATAAGCTGTATTTAGAACTGGATGAGCTATGTTTGCCTTATGGCTTTGATTTATCCATATTTGAAAGGATAGAAAATACGGATTTAATCGATCATATAAACAGAGTGGGGATCATAATATATGATAAATTTGGGGAATGTTCTTAAATTAAGTTGAGGGAAATCTCTGGACGGTTCTTGAATTGAATTTCCATATTACGGGGCCATTTCTCTACTATTAATAAAAGTTGATCAAGATTCGACAAAAATGGCGTAGGCAGAGGTTAGGAATTGAAAGATTTATGAGAGAAGTAGAGGAAAAAAACCGGAGGCGGAAGGGTAGAAGGCAAAGGGAATGAACGGAGAGAGCTCTAGTATTAGGCGTACTGGTTATCAATGGACTTAACAGAAGCGGAGTAAGTGGACATAAACAGATTATGTTATCATTAATGATTTGTATTCTTTATGCCATATCTGATGAAGTCCATCAATCCTTTGTTCCAGGTAGAGGTCCTGGCGTGATGGACGTATTGATTGATAGTGCGGGGGCGATGGTTGGGATTGGGATGTATGAAATGATAAGTAGAATAAAGAGAAAGGTCATGATTAGCCGGTAGTATATTTGCTAATGGTGGCCTTTTATTATTAATCATATTTTAGTTGAACGAACAAATATATTCCTTAATTTGGTATAATGCTATTAATAGTAATTGAATGGAGGGATGAAATCCTATGAAATTTACACTGACCTTCGCAGGGGATACTAGTCTAGGAGAATGGTATATTAGAAAGCCAGGAAAAGAAGAATTAGTGGATCGTTTAGAAAAAAATCCTTTTTCATTTTTTGATGGCGTTAAACCTTTGGTTGAAGGAAGTAATTTTTTTATTTTAAACTTTGAATCTGTATTAGCTGATCATCCTTCCTCTAATATAGAAGGTAAAGAATATCCTAACTGGGACCAACCCAATCGAATGTTAGATGTTTTGAACAGACTGGGTGTAACAGCCGTAGGAATGACGAATAACCATACAATGGATTTTGGCTCCAAAGTAATGTTATCTACAAAGAAAGAATTAGAAACTTCAGGCATCGCAACCTTTGGCTCAGGTGAAACGATTTCTGAAGCAGCAAAACCATTAACAATGAAGCTGGAAGGAGAATACAGCAATAAAAATGTATATGTTCTTACTGGAATGCGGGCAGGAAGACGATATGAAGTAGATTATAAATTTTTTGCTGACGAATATAGTCCAGGCGTGAATACTTTAGATCAGAAAATAATGACTAATCAAATCACTGAATTGCGCATACTGGATTCAGAAGGAATTATCATTGTGTATCCCCACTGGCAAGGTCTTGATTATAAGTTTGCATCAGAAAACTTTGATGTGCAGAAGAGAAGTAGAGCTTTTATAGAGGCAGGGGCAGACTATGTATTTGGTCATGGTCCCCATATGATCAATGATATTGAAAAATATAGAAATGGGACTATCGTATATTCAATTGGAAATTTTGTATTTAATTCTCCTGGCAGATACGATAAACTGCAAGCTCCACCCTATAGCTTTATTGTTAGGCTAGAATTAGATGAGAGTAATGGCGATTGGAACATCGAAGAACGATTTTACCCAATCCTATCTGATAACAAAATAACCAAATTCAAAAGTCGTCCCATAGAGGAAAATGAAGCAGAGGATTTGAAACAATTGGTAAAAAGTAAAGCCTATGTTGGACTTCAAAACACTTATGTTCTAAAAAAAGATAGTCGAGGCTTTTATTATTCGCTGGATCAGACAAGAACATAACATTATATGAGCAAAAGTACATCTACCATAGATTATGAGCTGTTTAAACCATTGATTGGGAAAACTCAAAATACTTATAATGAAGAGCGGTTCTCTATAAAGAAGTTATTATCGGAGGATTTGCTAGGTTAGGATATAATTCTAAAACTTTAGGTAAGTACCTTGTTGCCGATGTAGAAAACACGAAATTGTGTTTTTTAGAAACGGAGTCATCAAACACATCCTTGATAGGCTGGAGGATATTAAAAAACAAAGCTGTTGCTAGAGGGTTTTTAAATGATGTTGGGGTAGTGATTGCAAAAGGCAAGTTCTTTTCTGAAAATCAAAAAGAAGAGGCCGAGAAGTTTGCAAAAAGCCTTAAATCCTATGTAGTAAAGCCTGCTGATGGAAATAAGGGTAGTGGTATAACCGTTGGTGCAAGAGATTTTGATAGTGCCTGGAATACTGCTTTATCTGTTACCAGTGCTGGAATACTAATAGAAGAGCAATTTATGGGGGGCGTAGAAGCAAGATATGTAGTAGTAGGTAATAAATGTGTAGCTGTAATTAAACGAATTCCTCCCCATGTGATAGGGAATGGTGTTGATACAGTAGAGATGCTTATTCATAAAAAGAACGACACTAGGATGAAGAATCCTTCTTTGAGCTATAGGCTAATTAAAATTAACCAAAATAGGCTTTCTATCATTCAAGACCAAGGCTTTAAGTTGGATAGCATACCAGCAAAGGATAAAGTGGTTTTAATTGACTGGAAGGGTGTAAATCTCAGGACGGTTCTTGAGTTGAATTTTACTTTGAATGCCTGTAGAAAGTTCTTGAGAAAGTGTCTTTAAAACACCTTGTTGTGTAAATATTTGCATAAATGGTATACTGTACATAGAAAACAAGGAGGAGAGTGAGGCAAGAAATGTACTTATCAGAGGAGCACAAAGATAAAGTAATTGACTTTTTGTTGAAAGAATTTAACCTAAAGTTTATCTATCTTTTTGGTTCCTTTGCAAAAGGGGAAGGACGAGAGGATAGTGATATTGACATAGCCCTTTATACGGATCAGATCATTCCGGCATATACCCTTTTTATAGCTGCCAATGAGCTCTCATTTATAGTGAAGAGAGATGTACAGCTTGTGCATCTTAAAGATATAAGTACAGTATTTGCGGCTCAGATTGTAGGTGCGAGAGAAGTTTTGTATTGTGAGGATGAGGATCTGATGGTTCACTACAACATTAGAACCTTAAAGGAGTATGCAAAGCTAAATGAGGAAAGAAAAATCATATTAGATGCCATTGAAAGGGATGGGAAAGTATATGGTTAAAGATGTTTTATATAATAAGATGAGCATTATAGAAAGATGTTTAATAAGGGTTAAAGAAGTTTA
>CALECF010000180.1 GCA_937948705.1 uncultured Anaerosolibacter sp.
GGGCATGCCTGCCATCTTTCGTGTTTTGGGCGTCTTGTTTATCTTGTTTTTGCTATGGTTAGATCATCGGTTTCTCGGTGGTTTCCTCCTGGGCATGTTCTTCCGAATGCTCATTTTTGGAGGTAGAGGTGGCCGCGGCGGTGGCGGTGGCGGTTTTGGTGGTGGAAGCTCTGGTGGAGGTGGCCGTTCTGGTGGCGGTGGCGCCGGTAGAGGATTTTAAATATACCTTCCAAAGTAAATGTAAAAATTGATAATATATGTAAAAAGCGGCATATCAATGAGGTAAGCTGCTTTTTACATATAACAAATCTTATATAGCAAATTATATTTTTACATAAAGATTTCAAAAATGCATAGGAATTATTAGAATTTTATGATATTATAGCATAATATCATCGCATTCATCTTATAATTAAAAATCTAAAAGGAGGTCGATTGGATGGATTCTAATCAAGGAAACGGACAGAGAGAGCAATGGGGTTCCAAGATAGGTTTTATCCTAGCAGCAGCAGGGTCTGCGGTAGGATTAGGTAACCTGTGGAAATTCCCGTACATGGCAGGAAAAAACGGAGGGGGAGCCTTTGTTTTAGTATATTTTGTCATTTTGTTCTTAGTTGGATTTACTTTAATGATGGCAGAATTGGTATTGGGTAGACATACTCAATTAAATGCTATTGGTGCCTATCGAAAAATCAGCAAAAAATTTACCTGGGTAGGTGTACTGGGCGTATTAGCAGGCTTTTTAATTTTATCCTTCTATAGTGTAGTTGGCGGTTGGGTTATTAACTATGTGGTAAAATCAGCCACGGGGGCTCTTCATACAACAGATACTGCTGCCCTGGGAGAGATGTTTGGCCAATTAGTAGGGGGAACAGTAGAACCGATACTGTATCATGGAATCTTTATGGTCTTAACATTAGCGATTGTATTTGGTGGAATTAGTGGAGGAATTGAAAAAGCAAGTAAGATCATGATGCCTGCCTTGTTTGTTATGATGATTATCCTTGCTATCAGATCATTAACCTTTGAAGGAGCATTTGAAGGGGTTCGATTCCTTTTATATCCTGACTTCTCTGCAATAAACGGTTCAGTAATTCTTGACGCATTAGGACAAGTATTCTTCTCCCTAAGCTTAGGAATGGGCTGTATGATAACCTACGGAAGTTACCTTAACAAAGACGAAAACATTCCTCAAAGTGCAATTATCATTCCTTTAGTGGATACAGGGGTTGCATTGTTAGCCGGTTTGGCTATACTACCAGCCGTATTTGCTTTCGGATTTGAACCTGGACAAGGGCCTGGACTCATGTTCGTAACCCTTCCAGCGGTTTTTGCGCAAATGCCTTTAGGAAGACTCTTTGAAATTATTTTCTTTGTGTTAGTATTATTTGCAGCCCTCACTTCAGCTATTTCTCTATTAGAAGTGTGTGTTGCTTATGTGGTGGATGAATGGAAATGGAGTCGTAAGATTACAACGATTACCCTAGGAGGTATTATCTTCTTAATGGGTATTCCAGCCTCCTTATCCAACGGTCCTTGGGCACATATTCAAATTTTAGGAGAACGAGGTTTCTTTGATACCTATGACTTCATCGCCAGTAATATTTTCCTTCCACTAGGTGGACTAATGCTGTGTCTTGTAGTAGGTTGGTTCTGGGGAATTGATAAAGCCCTTGATGAAGCTACGAATAAAGGAAAGATCTCTTTTGCACTGGCACCTTATTGGAGCTTCCTAATTAAATATGTGGCACCGATTGCTATTTTAATTGTATTTATTCGATCCGTAATGTAATTAATGAAGAACCGTCTGGAATCATCTAGACGGTTCTTCTACTTTTTGTAGTTTTTTTTGTTTCGCCCTGTGGTATAATATGGTGGATGAAATCAAGAAAGGAAGAATACAAATGATTCGGGTCAATGAAATCAAATTATCTATTGAAGAAAGATTAGAGAGCATAAAAGAAAAAATCATAAAAAAACTTAGAATACAGCCGGAAGATATTTTGTCTTATAAGATCTATAGAGAATCTATCGATGCAAGAAAAGGAGATGCAATTTTTTTCGTATATACAGTGGATGTTTCTTTAAAAAATGAAGCACAAATCTTAAAGAAACATAAGGGTCTTACACAAACACCACCTCTAGGCTATAAAGAAGTAGCCAGTGGACAAATTCCCATGGCATATCGCCCTATTGTGATCGGCACAGGTCCAGCAGGTATGTTTGCGGGATTATTGTTGGCCCAGCGAGGTTATAAGCCAATACTGCTGGAACGAGGACAGGATGTAGATACCAGAAGCAAAGATGTAGAGGATTTCTGGTTAAGAAGAAGGTTTCAACCAGAGTCTAATGTACAGTTTGGAGAAGGCGGTGCAGGAACCTTCTCCGATGGAAAACTGACTACAAGAATCAAGGATATACGGGTAAGAAAGATATTGGAGGAATTTGTAGAAGCAGGATCCCCAGAAGAAATCCTATATTCCTATAAACCCCACATCGGAACCGATATTCTAAAGGACGTAGTCAAAAATATTAGGATAGCGATCGAAAAGCTGGGTGGAAATGTTTACTTTGGTAGCAAGGTAACAGACCTCCTGCTTGAAGATGGAAAAATGAAAGCCGTTGAAATCAATCAACAAGAATGGATAAAAACAGAAAATGTGATATTGGCTATTGGCCATAGTGCAAGGGATACCTATGAAATGATCTATCAAAAGGGTGTACAGCTTCGACAAAAACCCTTTTCTATTGGTGTTCGTATTGAGCACCCCCAAGAATTAGTGGATCAATCTCAATATAAAAAGTTTTCACGTCATCCTCGATTAGGCGCTGCAGATTATCGATTAACCTACCAGAGTACAAAGAAGAGAGCTGTGTACACCTTCTGTATGTGCCCAGGGGGAATGGTCGTTGCGGCAAACTCTGAAGAAGATATGGTGGCGACCAATGGGATGAGCGAATATGCTAGAGATCGTGAGAATGCCAATAGTGCCCTTTTGGTTCAGGTGAATACACAGGATTTTGGTGGCAGTCATCCACTTCAAGGGATGGAATTCCAAAGAAAATGGGAAAGAGAAGCCTTTAGAGTGGGAGGAAGCAACTACCATGCGCCGGTACAGAAGGTAGGAGATTTTCTCAAGGGTATGCCGAGTACGGAGATTGGAGAGGTAAAACCTTCTTATTTGCCAGGGGTGACACCTACAGATCTTAATCGGTGCCTCCCAGACTTTGTGATAGATGCAATGAAGGAAGCAATACCGGAAATGGATAAAAAGCTAAAAGGATTTGCCTTGTCAGATGCCTTGATGACAGGAGTAGAAACAAGAAGCTCAGCCCCAGTACGGATCGAGCGTTTTGAAGAAACCATGGAAAGCTTAAATGTGGAAGGCCTCTATCCCGTGGGAGAAGGCGGGGGTTACGCAGGAGGCATTGTTTCAGCAGCCGTAGACGGAATCAAGGCAGCAGAGAAAATTATTCAAAAATATAAACCATAGATGAAGCGCAATGTGAGTTTTAAAATTCACATTGTTTTTTTATGTAATTCCACATTTATAGATTGATGCGTCGTAAGGAGGGTCGCATGGTATGCGACCCGCTTTATGGCTTGTCATCCTAAACGCAGTGAAGGACCTTGAGCTAAAGCTACTAGAACCATTCGCTACGCACATAGGGTGACGATAGCGGTAGGGGCAGACCTGTGTGTCTGCCCGAAGAGACGGAAAAAGCAACGGGTGGACACATAGGTCCACACCCTACGAATGTGTCGCATTCTTTATAAACTATGGAATAAGCTTGTACTATCACGCATCACTATGATAGGCAAAAACATTAAAAAGATAACATAAGTAAAGTATGCAGTGCAATATTTTATCATCAATAAACAAATTCTTATCAAGGTTAATAAAAAATAATGGTGAATATATATCTATAGTTATGTAATGATAGGCTGAAAACAGCAACGAGCATATGCATTGATCAATAGATACTATAAGGGTTATAAAGTTGGGAGGATATGTATGAAAAAATTTACAGTGAGACCGGAGATTTATTTTGGAGAAAATTCCATAGATTATTTGCGTCATGTCAATGGGAAAAGGGCTTTCATTGTTACCGATCCGTTCATGGTAAAGCTGGGGCTGGTAGATAAGGTTACGCAGCTATTAGATGAAAGCAACGTTGCCTACGAAATCTTTTCGGAGGTTGAACCAGACCCATCCTTACAGACCGTAAAAAAAGGACTAATACGTATTTTAGAAATGAAGCCAGATTTATTAATCGCTATTGGAGGCGGTTCATCTATCGATGCAGGAAAGGCCATTATGATGCTATGCATCCATACGAAGGAAAGATTTATTGACATTGAAAACATTAAAAAGCCATGGTTTGTAGCCATACCTACTACTAGTGGAACCGGCTCAGAGGTTACCTCATACGCTGTAATCACAGATCGAGAAAACAATCTTAAAATTCCATTAAGCGAAGACTTAATGATGCCAGATGTAGCCTTGCTAGATTGTGCTTTGACAAAAACCGTGCCGCCCCATGTAACTGCAGATACGGGAATGGATGTTCTGACCCATGCAATAGAAGCCTATGTATCATCGTTGGCCAACGATTTTACAGACATCTATGCGGTGGAAGCCATCCAACAGGTTTTTCATTATCTACTGAGAGCCTATAGAGATGGAAGTGATATGGAAGCAAGACAGAAAATGCATAGTGCCTCTTGTATGGCCGGGATTGCTTTTACCAATGCATCCTTGGGAATTAATCACAGCCTTGCCCATACAATGGGGGCCAAATTTCACTTGTCTCATGGTAGAAGCAATGCCATGTTTCTACCCCATGTCATTCGCTTTAATGCAGGATTAGGTTCTAATGATCTAAAAAATCAAACTGCACAAAAATATGCATCACTGGCGAAAGGTTTGGCACTACCGGCTTCAACTATTGAGGAAGGAGTCATCAGTCTCATAGAAGGGATTAAGGTTCTAAATAGGGAAATGAACATTCCTCTAACCATTGATGAAGCCAATATTTCTAGAGAAGCCTTTGAAAGCAGTCTGTTAGAAATGGCAAACAATGCTTCCATGGATCTATGTACAAGCAATAATCCCAGAAAGGCTTCTAAGGGAGATTTAGTTAAGATCCTTCAAGAAGTAGACGGAAAGTAAACAAAAAATTATCATTAGAAAATCCAGATGTGAAAAGCGCTGGATTTTTTTTATTTGGTTAAAGTGAGGAGAATTCACATTAAACAAATGTCTAAATAGTTAGAATATAACAAAAATTATCATCACAGATCAAGAAAGTATCATTGCCAGAGAATTTTGAAAAAAATGATATTCTTCATCACAAAATCTTGCATCATATTCCCATAAATAATGTCTCATATTTATAATAGCTCAGCAAGATAGTGTCAACGTAAAAACGGTGATGAATGATATATTTAAACTAACAGATAGTTGAATCAGCAAGAAGTATATATTGCAGTTTTTTTACAGCAGATGGAAAACGCTTGCTGAAAATAATTTTAACTCACCTATTAGGGTTATTTAAAAGCAAAATATGCTTTTAATAAATAAATGATAAAGGAGGATTTCAAAATGATGAAAGAAGCATTAGGAATGATTGAAACAAAAGGACTTGTAGGAGCCATTGAAGCAGCAGACGCTATGGTTAAATCTGCAAATG
>CALECF010000181.1 GCA_937948705.1 uncultured Anaerosolibacter sp.
GCTAAAGGGTAACCATTGACATTTTTGTAATTATGAATATATCCAACCCTATTTTCTTCAATTGTCTTCTGCAGGGTTTTTACTTCATCAAGCATGTTATCAAACCTAAAGGATCTAGGTTCACCTAATTTAGAAAATACATAACCAAATCTTATCTCTCCATTTTCGTGCCAAAATATTCGATACCAGCTATCTGAAGCATAGTTTGATAAGTATTGCCCTTTGACTTCTTGTATTAAGTTGACCCTGTCAAAGTATTGGAGTTTTTTAGTGATTTGTGATTCCGTCGTAGGTAATTCTCTTATATTTAATGTGCTCGTAGTTACTAGAAAGTAGTCATAGGCGATTGAATATTGGTTATATTGTATATTTTCTTGTAAGTCTTCTGGTAACGTTGTATTCCACTCTCTAATAATGGGATGATCTTCATTCAGTTCTTTTAATCTATCACGATTAGCTTCTACAAAATATTGAGAAACTGTATGGGTTAAGCCTTTCATTTTCGCATCGTATGTTAAGGTTTTATCTTCATTTAGATTATCATTAACATTCTCCTCAGACTGGCCTTCTTCACTGTTGGGATCTTGGTTTTCAGTTAAAGCCATCAATAGATATGCTCTTGTATTTGGGCCATATAAACAACATTTGATAATTCGGTATAGTTCCTTTGAAAATGTAAAACTGCCTGTTTAGTTCCAAGTCCATAAATACCATCTTCTTGCAGGGAGTAGCCCAATTGATTTAAAGACTTTTGAACTTCTTTCACATCTAAACCCTGAGAACCTAGGGACATTAACCTGTTTGGAAGAATAGGCTCAGCGTTTACTGCTTCAGAAATGTATAGGCTAGAGAACATTAAGGTAAATATAAGTAGTACTGTAATTCGTTTAGACATATAGATGCCTCCTTTCGGTTGCGCTTACTCCGTTAATGAACGGGCCAGTTAAGTGGGGTGCTTGGTTAATGTATTCATTAACTTATAATACATTTACCCCAAAATAAAAGCATGAAACCACAGCGTCAAAGGGGAGGGAAAGTAGTATTTATAACGAACACAAAAACTGAAATAAAAGATAGAATTTTCAGTATTAACTTTTAAGTTTTTATGTTATAATAGAACCACAATATACAAAAAAGTGTACATTGCGAGAGGGCGAAGGCTATGGATGATTTTAAAAAAAGGTTAATGTCAAAGAATGGGATCATTATTACACTTCTTGCTAGAGAATTGTTTACTTGTTGTGAGGGTGATAGAATAGGAACAGTCAGTCAATATGCTGAAAACTTCAACACTGCCAGAGGAACTGTTCAATCAGCGTTGAAGTTTCTTCAATCGGTTAAAGGGATAAGTTTGGAATCGAGAGGGCATCTAGGAACATATATTGTGAAGCTAGATTATAAAAAATTATGGGAGATATCAGATTTTGGCGTTATCATGGCTGTAATGCCTTTACCTTATTCAAAGAGATATGAGGGTCTTGCCACCGGACTTTATTCGACTTTTGAACAAAGTAATATACCTTTTAGTTTAGCTTTTATGAGAGGTGCTACAAAAAGAATTGAGGCTCTAACGTTAGGAAAATATAGCTTCGCGATTGTTTCAAAATTGGCCGCTAATTTAGAAATGGAGAGATCATCCAACATAGAGATTGCTCATGAGTTTAGTGAAGGAAGCTATGTGGGAAATCATGTTATTATTTTTAGGGATAATCAACAAGATAAAATTAGGAATGGGATGAGAGTAGCATTAGATCCAACATCTATTGACCAAATTATACTAACATCCAGCGAATGTGAAGGAATAGATGTGGCATATATCAATACCCCATATAATCAGATACTTCAAAAAATGAAGAATAATGAGATTGACGCTGCCATTTGGAATATCGATGAGATCAAAGAAAAAAATCTTGAATATAGTATCTGTCCCTTAAAAAATCCTATAACAAAACAAAGTAATAAAGAAGATACAATTGCAACGATAGTGGTAAATAAAGAAAATAAAGAATTTGGACATATTTTGAAGAAGTTTATTAATATGAATGAAGTAGAGGATATTCAGCAAAAAGTTATTAAAAATGAAATCATTCCGACCTACTAAAAGTTCGACTATTTTTTTACTCTGAATGTACAAAAAAATGTATATTGAATTGGAGGTGATAAAAATGGATGACTTATTACAAGAACGACTTAACATTTTGGAAGAATCAGAACAAATAAGTGGAGAAATAAAGACTGCTGTCATGGATTTTGCACAGGATTTTGAAAAAGAATACTCTCTGGTACTGACAGAAGAAAATGCGTCTATGCTAATAACGCATTTAGCTATGGCTTTGGCTAGGATAAAAAATGGAGAAAAAATTAATGAAATAGATGAACTTGCTTTAAATGAAGTCAAGCAAAATAAACTTTTTGATGAACTTCCTAAGTTTTATAAGAGCCTTGAAGAAAAATTAAATATTAAGATACCCGATTCAGAAAAAGGATTTATTGTGGTGCATGCGTGTACTGTTATTTCAAAATTATAAAATTAAGGAGGGCAAAAGGGTGATTAAGTTCGTAGTTGGAGGTCAGGTTGAAAAGCAAAAGATAGCAGATTTAATAAAAGAAATAGGAGGTAATAACGTAGAAGTACAGATAAAGACCGATTTACAAGCTGCTAGTGACATGAAAACAGGAAAGGCCGATTATTATTTGGGGGCTTGTCATACTGGAGGTGGAGGCGCTTTAAGTATGGCTATAGCATTACTTACAAGAGATAAATGTGTTACCGTTTCCATGCCTGGAAAAGTTCCGAAAGAAGAAGATATTATCAAAGCCGTAGCAGAAGGCAAAATAGCGTTTGGCTTTACCGGAGACCACTTTGAGAAAGCAGTCTCAATAATTGTAAATGAACTTTTGAAAAAATAAAAATTTAAAAGGGGGAAAAACAATGAACATTTTACTTATTATGGTAATTGGGGCTTTAGCTGCCATTATGGCAAACAAAGGGATTGCTGTTTTTAATGATGGACTACGCCCTATAATGCCGGAGCATATAGAAGGAAGAATGACTAGAAAAGAAATTGCAGCCACTTCTTTTGCAATGAGTTTCGGTTTGGTTATAGGTTTCGGTATACCTTTTTCATTAACCGCAAGTATAATTTTAATTCATTGTATCTTGTTAGGAACAGACATTATTGGTAACTCTTCACCGGATGGGAAAAAGGGGATTGCTGTTGCAGGTATTATAGGAGCACTTTATGGTGCAGGAATTTTACTAGGATTGGAAAGTGTAGTAAAGGCATTTGAATTACTTCCCGTAAATTTCATGGGAAGCTTGGGTCAGGTCGGAAGTCCGGTAGTGATTGCCTTTGCCGCATTCCCAGCCCTTGCTACTGGATATCAGTACAGTGCTAAAAAAGGTTTAATCAATTTAGTATTTTCAGTTTTAGCAAGGCAGCTGGCTATAATATTCAGTCCTGTAAAGTTGGGTACAATTACGGTCAATATTAATCCAGAGGGCACTGCACTTATCGTAGGTATGATTATTCTTATTATATATGCAATGAAAGAAAAATCAGAAGAAGAAACAATAGACCTAGTATCTGTCTTTGGAGAAAGGGTAAAAAGAATAAAGAAAAATATTCCATACTTTATGGTTATAGGTGGATTGATTTCCGCAGCCACGGCTTTGGGTCTTATGGCGGGAGATCCAATATCACTAAATCTATTGGCAGAAGGTAAAAACATCGATGCAGGAGTAGCAGCTTTGGCAAGAGGGATAGGCTTCATTCCGTTAATTGCTTCTACAGCTATAGCAACAGGAGTATATGCACCAGCAGGTATGACTTTTGTATTTGCAGTAGGATTACTTATTAGGAATCCATTGATTGCAGCTATTATTGGAGCACTGGTTATCGGAGCGGAAGTACTATTTCTTGATCAAATATCCAAGTTTTTAGATAAATTTCCAGGCATAAGAAAATCAGGAGACAATATTCGTACCGCCATGTCTAAACTTCTAGAAATTGCTCTTTTGGTAGGGGGTATGAATGCTGCCAATGCCATGGCTCCCGGGATCGGCTTCTTTATTGTTCTAGGTCTGTATATCTTAAATGATATAGCCGGTAGACCTGTTGTCCGTATGGCAGTTGGCCCAATGGCGGCAATTCTAGTGGGAATCCTAGTAAACATTCTTACATTAATAGGACTATTTGTACCAGCGGCATAAAACAAATTTTGTATGGTCGGGTTTCTATACCTGCCCAGATTATAATATTGGGGTACAGAAACCCTTCTCTACATTCATTAAACAATAAGGAGCGAATTTATGAATAGCATACAAAATAATTTGCTGCTGCAGATGAGAAAGCTTAGTAAAGCAATGTTGAAGGCAAAGGATATGGAAAATAAAAGCGTAGTTTATTTTAGAAAAGAAGTATTGGAAGAAGCTGTTAGTACTTTAACTGAAGACCCAACTGCTTCATTGGTATTGTTCGGAGTTAAGAATACAGCACAAATAGACCCAGAATTTGTGAAAAGATTAAAAAGCATAAAAGGTTTTCTATTTCATACTGTTGATAAAATGTCTGAAAGAGGAAGAGCCATTGATGTGGATCTAGTCAATCCGTTAACAGGAAGAGTGATGACAGGTTCTTCCAGTGGTAGCTGTGTAAACATATTAAGCGGTATAAACGATATTGCCATAGGTACTGATGGAGGAGGATCGATTCTTGCTCCAGCCATGAGTACAGGGCTTTTTTCCATTATGGGTAAAGGGTTGGGGTTAGAAGGCGGAAGTTTAAGAACTTCAACGGATAATATAAACTTCATACCGGGTATTGGAGTGATATCCCATGATTATGATTTATGTAAAAAAGCAATAGGGACTCTCGGCAATATAAAGGATATTGATTGCAGTAAACTTCAAGATAAAAAAATAAGAGTTGTTGTGCCAACAGAAGGCTCTGTGCAGCTGCCAAATGGAAAAGATATGAGAAGACAGCTTGATAAAGTTGTCAATGAGATCTCTGGATGGGTGGAAATTGTAGAGAAGGATTTTAAAAATATAGAAGATCGACATCATGCAATCTCCATCTGTGAAGAACTATTTAATGAGGATATAGACATTATTATCACACTGGAAGGACCAATAGATTTATATGGTGTAGGAGATTCTGTATTAGGTTCACTCGGTCAAACAGGAAGAGATATTCAAAAGAATTCGGGAAAGTACCTTCTGAAGGTTGCCAACATGATTGATGCTACAGCCGTTACGATTCCAAGCGATGAACTGGGAATGGGTATTTTAATTGTAGGAAAAAAAGGAATAGAAAGTGGCAAGTTAGCCATTATCCTCGGAGACCGCATAAGGACATTATTTCCGAAGCCTGATTTGTTTGTCAGCTATTTTATAGAAGGCTATAAACAAGGGAATCTTGGCTTCTTGGGATTGAAAGGGGAGGACATATGAGTATAACAACGATTAATGGAATAATCAGTGAAGAGCATCTAGGAAAAACATATATTCACGAACATCTCAAAATAGACTTGTCATGTCAAAAGAGAGATTCAGATGCCAAATTTGATGATATAGATTCAGTCATTGAAGAAATGAAGCTCCTTAGAGGAAAAGGGATAGATACGATCGTCGAAGTTACAAATCGAGGTATGGGAAGAGATATACAGGCTATGAAAAAAATCGCTGATGCAACAGGAATCAATGTGATCATCAGTACAGGATTTTATAAAGAACCCTATTTACCGCAATATGTATACGAAATGGAAGAAACAGAAATCAGTAAGCTTCTAATAAAAGATATATTAGAAGGAATAGAGGATACCCATATGAAAGCCCATGTAATTGGTGAGATCGGAACAAGCAGCAATGTCATGACACCTATGGAGCTTAAGGTATTCAGAATAGCGGCAAGGACCCATTTAGAAACCGGAAGACCTGTTTCAACCCATACTACATTAGGTACCCATGCATTGGAGCAGCTAAAATTTTTCAAAGAATGGGGAGTAGATGTATCCAAAATAGTTATCGGGCATTTAGATTTAAACTGTGATTTGGACTATCATCTAAGGATTGCGGATACAGGCTGCTTTTTGGCTTTTGATACGATTGGCAAGGTTAACTATCAGTCTGATGAAAAGCGCATAAAGCATATAAGCGAATTAATCCATAGCGGGCATTTGGATCAAATTGTATTATCACAAGATATGACGAGAAAATCTCATTTAAAAGTTAATGGAGGAGTTGGATATAGTTATTTAGTAGATCATTTTATACCAAAACTTATAGATTCCGGAATAAGTGAAGAACAAATTGATGTCATGATGATTCACAATCCGAAGAGATTTCTAAAGATTTAGGAGGCGTATATTGATGAGGACATATCCGATAGCGACCATGGACTTAGAAAAAGCGAAAGAGATGCAATTTAAATTGGTAGATGTTATCCATCAACACTTTGATGGATATGAATTGTTTAATGGTGGAGACTATGGTGTGGTGCCGGGCATTGGACAGCCAAGATATACTCAGAAGGTTGAAAAAGTGCTGGCTCAATTTTTTGATGCTGAGGATGCAGTACTAGTTCGTGGAGCAGGAACAGGAGCCATTAGAAATGTTATGAATTCTGTAATGAAGCCCAATCAAAGAATCTTACTTCATGAAGCGCCCATATATCCAACAACAAAAGTGATTATAGAATCAATGGGATTAGAACCTGTTTTTACTGATTTTAATGCATTATCTCATAAAGATCATGAAATCATTTCATCGGTATCCTTTGTTCTTATTCAGCATTCCAGGCAAAAACTGGATGACCGCTATGACCTGGGCCAAGTAATAAATATAATTAAGGAAATAAACAACAACATAACTATATTGATTGATGATAACTATGTTGTTATGAAAGCAGAAAAAATAGGAATACAGCTTGGCGCAGATGCCAGTGCCTTTTCTTTATTTAAATTGTTAGGCCCGGAAGGGGTGGGCTGTGTAGTTGGAAATAAATTCATTATGGATAGAATTAGAAAGATAAACTACTCAGGAGGCAGTCAAGTTCAAGGTCATGAGGCAATGGACGCTTTACGGTCATTGGTATATACACCTGTATCTTTTGCTGTTCAGGCTGAAGAAGCGAACAAAATAATAAATAGATTAAATTCCGGTGAAATAAAAGGAATTAAATCATCTTTTATAGCAAATGCGCAATCCAGAGTGGTTTTAGTAGAGCTTGAAAAACCTATCGTAAAGAAGGTTTTAGAAATTAGCAGTAAACTAGGAGCAGCTCCTTATCCAATTGGTGCTGAATCCCGATATGAGGTTACCGCCATGTTTTATAGGGTATCTGAAACATTCCTAAAATCAGATCCTGGATTAGCTGATACTATGATACGTATAAATCCAATGAGAGCCGGGGCAGATACAGTCCTTCGCGTATTAAAGGTGTCTATTGATAAGGCCTTAGAGGAAGGAGAAAAGTAAATGTTTTTGGATATGACGATAAAAAGAAATCCTAAGCTGATAGAAAGTGCAATTAAATTTCATAGGGAAGGATTAATCAATCCTAACTCCTATGTGTTGGATATAGATGAGATAAAGAGCAATGCCCGGAAATTATCAGAGGCTGCTAAAAAGCATAATATAGAGCTTTATATGATGACAAAGCAGATCGGAAGAAATGCGGAAATAGCAAAGTGTATTGCCGAGAGTGGGATAGAGAAGGCAGTTGCAGTAGATCCATGGGAAGCCATAGATCTTGGTAGGGCTGGAATAAAGTTAGGACATGTGGGACATTTAGTTCAGATTCCTTTTGCAATGATAAGAGAAATTTTATCCTATAAGCCTGAAGTAATCACGGTATTTTCTTTGGAAAAGGCAAGAGAGATTTCGCAGGAAGCTTTAAGATTAGGAATACGACAGGATATTTTGCTAAAGGTTGTAGGCTCCAATGATCTGGTATGTGAAGGTCAGGTGGGAGGATTTAAGGAAGAAGAGCTTATAGAGAAGGCGAGAGAAATAAAAGAATTACAGGGAGTTAGGATTGTAGGTGTCACAGCTTTTCCCTGTTTCTTATATGATCCAGATGAAGGAGAGATTAAGGAAACAGAAAATGTTTATACCGTCATTAGAACTGTGAAAAAGCTGAAAGAGGATTTAGGTATAGAAATTAAACAAATAAATACCCCTAGCGCCAACACCGTGGCTTCTTTACCGCTATTAGAGAAGTTGGGTGCGACCCATGGGGAACCGGGACATGCGCTTACCGGAACTACACCGATCCATGAAAATGAGGTATTTGAAGAAAAGCCAGCAATGGTGTATGTAAGCGAAATATCTCATTGTTTTGAAGACAATGCTTATGTATATGGAGGCGGGTACTATAGAAGATCCAGGGTGAAGAAGGCCATGGTGGGCAGAGATTTTGAAAATATGAAAAATAATATTCTGGAAGCGGAAGAGATTTCACCTGAAGCTATAGACTATTATGGAATATTAAAAATAGAAAAAAAAATAGTTAATGTTGGAGATACAGTAATTTATGCATTTCGCACTCAGATTTTTGTAACAAGGAGTGAAGTAGTTTTGGTAAAAGGGATACAAAGCAGTAATCCTGAAATCATCGGAGTCTATGATAGTCTGGGCAAGAAACTTAGATAAGGTTGTGATACGATGAAAAAACGAGCGATTGTATTGATAATAGATAGCCTAGGTGTCGGACATATGGAAGATGTAGTCAATATCCGTCCTCAGGATCGAGGAGCCAATACATTTTATCATATATTAGATAAAGCAGAAAATATTAGCATACCTAATTTGAGTAGACTAGGCATCAATAAAATTGTTAAGCACCCCAGATTAAATGGAGGTACAGGCATTGCCAGCTATGGTGTTCTAAATTTACAACACTATGGAGCAGACAGTTATGCAGGACATCAGGAAATAATGGGTACAAAACCGATGAAACCATTAATGGAACCCTTTAAAAATTCAATGACTACAGTGAAAACGGCTCTTGAGAAAGATGGCTATGTAGTTAAAATACCTGACAAGGGTAAACCCTATCTATTGGTAGATGAATTGGTTATAGTAGCTGATAATATAGAAACAGATTATGGACAAATTTACAATATAACGGCGCCGTTAGATGATATAGCCTTCGATGAAGTCTTGAAGATAGGGAATATCGTTAGAAAACATGTTAGCGTAAATCGTGTGATTGCTTTAGGTGGAGAAGGGGTCAGCTTAGAAAAGCTTATTACCAGCATAGAAAGGCGAGAGGATGGGTTAGTTGGCGTTAATTCACCTAAATCAGGAGTATATAAAAGCGGATATCAAGTACGACATTTAGGTTATGGTGTAGACCCTGAAAAACAGATCGCCAGTATATTAAGTAGAGAGGGAAAAGAAGTTACGCTGATTGGGAAGATGCAGGATATTATTCAATGTGAAGATGGGAAAAAGGTAGTTGCAATTGATACAGAGTTCGTTATGAAAGAAATTGTAAATACCATGGATAAAATGTATGAAGGTCTTATTGCTGCAACAGTGCAAGAAACAGACCTGGCAGGCCATGCTGAAGATGTGGTAGGTTATTCAGAAAAATTAATGATTGTAGATAAATATTTAGGATGTATTATAGAAAAAATGGAAATGGATGATTTGCTTGTAATAAGTGCGGACCATGGAAATGACCCTACGATTGGACATAGTCAGCATACAAGAGAAAAAACATTTTTACTTGTGTATGGAAAAAGATTAAATAGTAGTCCCCTCGGAGAGCGAGAAACCTTATCGGATATAGCAGCTACAATTGCTGAATACTTTGGTGTTGAATATCCACAAAACGGACGAAGCTTCCACCGTCTTCTACTAGAAGGGGGTAATTTAGCATGAATATCATTGCAGTAAAGGATTATGAAGAGTTAAGCAAACAAGGAGCATCCATTATTGCCAGAGAGATAAAAACGAATCCCAATTCTGTATTGGGATTAGCCACAGGGAGTACTCCTATAGGTACCTATAGGGAATTAGTGTATATGCACCAGGAAGAAGGTTTGGACTTTTCTTCAATTACTACCTTTAATTTGGATGAGTATTATGGGTTATCTCAAAATCATCAACAGAGCTATGCCTATTTTATGAGAAAAAATTTATTTAATCATGTGAACATAGAACTAAAAAATACCCATATACCTAATGGTGTTTCAAGCAATATTCTTGGAGAATGTAAAAAATATGATGATCTTATCGAAGAAACAGGCGGAATTGACCTCCAATTATTAGGTATAGGAGCGAATGGGCACATTGGATTTAATGAACCTAGCGAAGAATTATTTGTTGGAACTCACTTTGTGGACTTGGCAGATAATACAATTAAGGCAAACAGTAGATTTTTTAATTCCATACAAGAGGTCCCGAAACAGGCTGTTACCATGGGTATCGGTTCCATCATGAAGGCAAAGAAAGTTCTTTTGCTAGCATGTGGAGAGAATAAAGCGGGAATTATATCTAAAATCATAGACGGAAAATGTAGTACGAAAGTACCAGCTTCTATATTACAGGTTCATCCACAGGTAACAATACTAATTGATAAAGCCATAAGTGACCGTTTATAAGAGAGAACACAGTTCTAATTCAAGCGTAGAGGGGGAAGTAAATTATGTATAAGACAAAAATAACAATCAGCAATAAATTAGGATTGCATGCAAGACCGGCCAGTTTGCTTGTGAAAGAGGCAACAAGGTATAGTTCAATAGTCAAGGTTATAAAGAATGACAAAGAATACGATAGTAAAAGTATCATTGGAATTTTAAGTATGGTAGCTGTTAAAGGGGACGTAATAACAGTATTAGCCGAAGGTCCTGATGAAAAAGAAGCAGTCGAAGGATTGGTTAGACTTTTAGAGTCAAAATTTGGTGAGGAGTAAGAGTGAGAAAGATACACTATTTTTTTAGAAATATAGGATATAAAAGAATAGCCCCTTGTGTGGGGCTATTCAGCGACTCCGGACATTATTGATAGGGGTAACCATTGTTAAGGTAAACCTTTTATGGTATAATTCTTGCTAAGTGCAAGACCCCTTTTGTAGGAGGTAACGCTATGGATGAATTTTTTATGCAGGAAGCACTCAAGGAAGCAGCAAAAGCCATGGAACTGAAAGAAGTACCCATTGGTGCAGTGGTTGTAAAAGATGGGAAAATCATCGCTAGGGGATATAATTTACGAGAAACTGCCAAAGATCCTACTGCTCATGCGGAGATTTTAGCCATTCGTGAGGCTTCACAAGTTTTAGGAGGATGGAGATTACACGGCTGTGATCTCTATGTGACCATAGAGCCTTGTCCCATGTGTGCAGGAGCCATTTTGATGGCAAGAATAGATCGATTAATCGTGGGGGCCATGGATCCTAAGGCAGGAGCAGCTGGATCATTGATTAATATTCCAGAAGATGAGCGGTTCAATCATCAGACCGAGATCATTCGAGGTGTACTAGAGGAAGAATGTTCTGGAATCATGAGGACTTTTTTTAGAGAACTACGGAAAAACAAGTAAATAGCATGGAGAGATGTCCGAGTGGCCGATGGTGACGGTCTCGAAAACCGTTGTACGGGTATTCCCCGTACCGTGGGTTCAAATCCCACTCTCTCTGCCAATGAAATCAAGGACTGTAGGTTTTTATCTGCGGTTTTTTTACATGGATTTTTAGGGACAAGAATGGGAAAAAGGCGACGCTTTGGCGGTGAAATAGGAAAAAGGGATAGAAGCAGAGGAGCATTAATTGAAAACAGATTTAGAATAAATAGAGATGAACCCTACCACAAGTGATTACGGTTTTTCGATGAAATTATTGAAAATACTTATCTGTAATATATGAAATACTGGATTTATTACCTGTTAACTTGTGTGAGATAAAAAAATGAGATTATAACTTAAGAAAGGACTATTTAAGTTATGATACAGTTTAATACCGTATCATAACTTAAAAGAAATATAGTTATGGTTATGAAGAGAGAAATAACATTTGCAATGCTGTGGCAATAGAAAAGTGTAGCAATACATGAAGCTCTATTTTGACCAAAGATAAACTCGATTAAGTCATCTAAGTTAATAGAAGCTAGGGACCCTATAGTATTATAATAAGAAAAAGAGAAAGTCTTGAAGATATATAAGAAAAGCAGAAACAAGGATAATTTTAACAGTGTGCATAAACAGCATTCTAAACACTATTTAACGTTGATTAAAAATGTTAAAGATCATATAATAGAAAAGGGGGTGTTAGTATGCAAAATGAAATCGTTAGTTTTATTAAGACTAATTTTCAAAAACTGCCAAGGGTAAATGAAGAGAATGTGAAAATATCTATAGTTGTAGAAGTATTAAAAAAACTTGGGTATGATCCAGCTACATTTGACTATGAACATCCAGTTTATCATAATAAAGGGCGTGCTGATATTGCAATTGAAGTTATAAAAGGATTATACTTATATGTTGAAACTAAGAGTGGAGATCATATTTTATCAGATAATGATATAATTCAAATTACTCAATACTTACATAACAGAGGTATTGAGTGGGGAGTTTTAACAAATGGAAAAGAGTATTTTTTGATTAATGATAAAATAGAATCAATAGATACAGCAAAATTTCCATTAGCTGATAAAATAGTATTTAAAATCGATGTATCCACTAATAAAGAAGTAAAATTTATACCTTACTTAAGTAAAGAAGCTATATTTGATACTAGAATTACTAATTATTTCAGAGATATAACACAGTTTAGAGCATACAGATATCCTAATGGAATGGGAAGTTGGAATACTTACAAAGGAACACTATATAACTTTTTCACTTTCTATGCTCAGAAAGAAAATAAATACAGACCTCTAAAGGAAATAAGAGTCGATGATTTTCAACTTTTTCTAGACTTTGAGCAGAAGCAGAAAGAAGGAAGAAAAAAAAGTATAAATGCACTGGATACATTTAACAATAAGTATTCGCATATTCGATCAATGTTTAGTGAGTTGAAAAAGAGAGATAAAATTGGGAGTCATCATTTTGAAGAGGAAAGAAAAAAGCTTGCTAATAACTTAAATTATTCTAGTAGAGAAAAAGAGGATAATTATTTAACACTTGATAATATTAAAAAAGCTTTAATGTTTTTAGGAAAGACAGAAAATTCAACTCGTAATCTTGTAATTTTTCTATTCAGTATTTACATGGGGTTTGAAAGATCTGCATTAAGGAATTTAAGTTGGAGCATGATCAACAAGACTAAGAAAACTATTTTAATAGACCAAAGGGAAATTCCTTTACCAAATAAATTAGTATCTCTGTTAGAAGAACTACATAAAGAGACCAAGGAAAAATCTATTAAAGGAACCTATCTGTTTTATGCCTACTATGGAAAAAAGCATAAACAAATTACAGAAACTGGAATTAATGCTATCTTTGATAGCTTAACAAGAATAGATGAAAAAAATAAAGTATGGTCATGCTTTTCCCCTCAATATATACGAAATTGCCTAGTAAAAAGATTGTTTGAGAATGGATATGCCATAGAAGAAATTGCATATCTAGTTGGAATAGACCTAGTTAATATATCAAATTTAATTTCATTTGATGAAGTTTGCAGCAATGTCAATCTAAAAAAGCAACGCGCTCTAAGAAAACATCCCTTTAGTGAGGTTTTAAAGTAATGTTGGATGCTAGAAAGTAGAATCTATAATACAGTATTTAACACGGTTGTGATTCAAATGAATTAAAGGATACCTTTTAAATTAAACTTCTTGAGAATTAGATTGAATAAATAAGATTTGATAAATAGAGGCATTTTGATATTTTTTCATAGAAAACTAAAAAAACGGGATTTAATTGATTAGACTTTTTTTAAAAGATGAAGATAGTAAAAGGTTACAATCTAATGGATAAAAAGAAAAAGCAAAATAAAAAAAGTAATAACAACCTTGAAGTATGGACAGAGGAAGAATATGAGAAGTATTTAGCAGATTTATATGGATTTGATTTTATTGCAGGGTTTACTGATAATGGCGTTCCTTATGGGACTTTAAAGAATGAAATTGATATAGAAGAAGATGATAGTTTTTTCTAAGAAGGGAGTATGTTAAAGTATGTATCGGTATTTATTGAATAAAAAGTTTTTTAAAGATAATATCATTAAAGAGCTATCTTCACAGCGTTTGGTTTATTCATCAATATTGATTCCTGAGGTTGAAGACTTAGCACGAAAGGCAGTGTCTCAAATGATTGATCGGGCTGAAGAAGAAGCACAGAAAATAGAAGAAGAAAACGACCCAGAAGCAATTTTAAAATTACTAAGGGGTAAATGTGACCCAATTAATTATAGCATACTACGGAAAAAGGTTTTAGTACATGAAGAATATCTGCTACCTAAGATTATTCAGGCTCTGATTAGAAGTGGCAATGATGTATTTATCGAGCATGCGGCAAGAATTATTCCTAGGTGTAAAAGAAACTATTTGAATAACCTATTAAATATTTTACAAGAGATAAGAAATCCATATGCAGTTTCTTTGATGTGCATTGTTATTGGGTTTATAGGTGACGAAGAAACAATTCCTATTATGCACCATAAGTATATTGAGTTAAAAGATCAATATCCAAACGAAAATTACGAGCAAGGTCCTCTTTTGGCTTTAGCAGAATTGAACGTTCGATTTTATAAATAAGGTGAAAGCATATTATATAAGATTGAAAGCCTTTGTTGATAAACGAGGCCAATAAATGAGTTGACGAGGAGGGTTCCGACGACTCATTTATTTTGTTTTTCAATATAAAACCGCAGTTACAACGTTACGGTGAACCGTACCATAAGTAACTGTGCCTTTCGATATAAGCAAATATTTTCAACGTGCACAGAGTAATTAGCTAAACGATAGTTATTGTAAAAGCAAGCAAGGACCGTCCCAAATTGCCTCCCAGGGACGCAAAAGAAAGATATCAATTAACACATGTATATTTGGCTTTACTTAATGATAAGGGAATAGCAGAGGCAGAAAGAAGTATTGTTTTGCAATCTTTATTTAGCAGGGCAGATACAGGTCTTTTAAAAGGGGATTCAAGCCCTACCTTACCAGATGGGATGATTCAATGTGAATGTCAACGAATTTTTTTACCACCTGACACCCAATTTGTTTACCAGTAATGACAATGAACTTGTTTACCACTTTTGATATTTTGACAGTAAAAAAGTTTACCACTTAGCTTCTAAATTTAGGGAAACGCTGGTGATGCAGCATTTCCCCACAAAATTAGTCGTTGTCTTTGTTCGAGTACCCTGCCCGGTAGGGATTGTCAGAATTCATGTTTAGAACATGGGATCTGAAGGTTAATCGGTCAATAAGGGCAGTTACCATTGTGGTATTCTC
>CALECF010000182.1 GCA_937948705.1 uncultured Anaerosolibacter sp.
AATACCGCATGCAACATCGCTTTGCCCACAGTGGCAGCCTAGCAGAGATTGAAGAAGAAATGGCTATATTAGAAACGCAAATCCTGGAATTAGAGGAAATAGCGGCAACCATAGACTGCAGTTTAGAGGTTTTGGAAAGCACTTTTCATGAAATTCAACGAAGCTTCGGGCCAAGATTAAACAAGGCAGTGGGGGAAATCTTAGGACAAATTACCCAGGGAAAATATGATGAGCTTAAGATTTCCGAAGGCTATCATGTGAAGGTAGTAGATCCCCTAGAGGATAGAATTAAGGAAATAGATTATTTCAGCAATGGTACCTGGGATCAAATTTATTTCGCCATGAGAATGGGGATTACAAAGTTAATTTTTGATGGGTTAGATGTACCCGTCATCATGGATGATGCCTTTGTTCAATATGATGAGAATAGGCTAGAAGCAGTGTTGAGTTACCTTTATGAATATGCACAAAGTCATCAAGTGATCTTGTTTACATGCCAGAAAAGGGAGTTGGCGTTGTTAGAGAGCTTTGAAAATGTAAATTATATCTATCTATAGTCAGGAGGACAATTATGTTTCATATTCATAGACCGATCCGTATCATGTTGGATATGGATGGTGTGTTATCAGATTTTACAAAGTTCTACCTAGCTGCTGCCCATGAGCAATATGGAACGCCCCTTGTGCCGGAGGTAACTCATTGGAATTATTCTGAGGCTGGCATTGGTCTTTCCCAGGAAATGGCCATGGATGTATGGAAAAATATATTGGCTATAGAAGATATGTGGGAAGGCTTGGAATCCATGATTACAGCAGAGGAAAGAGCAATCCTACAAGAGATGATTCAAGACCCCCAGTATGAGTTTTATGCGATTACAGCGAGACCCAAAACCCCTGGAAAATCAGTGCTTGTCCAGTGCTATCATTGGTTAGAGCAGCATATTGGGAAAGGGATCAGCGTCATTCCAAGAAGAGACAAGGTAAAAGCTTGCAAAGGTTTAGATATTGACTATGCCATTGACGACTCTCCAGTTTTTGTAAAGGAGTTGATGGAAGGGGAAGTGAATGTATATCTCCGGGATCAACCCTACAATCAAGAAGTATCGGGCGTACCCCGTATGTATTCTTTGAAGACTTTCTTGGAATTGATTCAAGAAGAAAGAAAGCTAGGATTAGAAGTGGAACATGCGTAAGTTTATAATATTTATGAAGAAGAATGGGGATTTGAACCCGTTCTTTTTTTGTTTAGCCATCAAAACAGTCACAGCCATGGAATAACTTAATATAATACTAATAAGAGGGAGGGAGTATATTGTCCAATGCAGAGGATTTCAAAATTGATTTTTTGTTGATTGTTCTAGTCGTATTGGTTTTCATTTTTGTAACTGGGCGGGGAGTACCAGGACCTACAGCTCCCATCATCATACCAGGATAAATACTACAAGAGTGGTTAAGGGGGAGTTGTTGTGTTTTCACCTGATCAGTTAGATATACTGATGAAGGAAGCCATGGCAGAGTTGGGAAAACATGATTTGAAAGGTCAGGGCAAAATCGGTAGAAAGAATAATCTTGTTGGAGTGAATGGACGATTAACGACAGCCCAGGCCATGGTGATCTTGGGGATTTTAGCGGGATCCTTAAATGTATTTTCTGTATTGGTCGATGCTGATCAAGTAGTGAGCGTTGTACTTAGGGGAACGTTAAAAAAAGAGGAAAAAAATGAAATTGATAATATCGTGGCGCAAATTGGAAATCTGCCCTTTGACGATGTAATGAAAGCCATGCTCAAAAGGATAAAGTGATCATTTGTTCTCATTTGGAACTCTCTTCCCATGTAAAACAATATGGCCTAAAGGAATAGATATAATTAGATATGCTCCAATAATAGATAAGCTCTGGATGTGGATCCAGAGCTTATCTATTGGCATCAATATTTTTCAGGAGGTCAAAGGACATTATTTTAATGTAAAAAGCAAGCTAGCAGGAATTACTGAGAAAAAAGGTGAAAAAGAGAACACATTAGGAAAAGCTATAAAGGAGTAGGATGAATGGAGGGAATATATGTTACAAGGGAAATTAAGTCGTCTCATACAAGAAAAGATTTTAATATTTGATGGAGCCATGGGAACCATGCTATTGACCAAAGGTTTAAGGATGGGGCAGTGTGGTGAACGCTTCAACTTAGAGGATCCTGACATTGTGTTCCAAATCCATAGAGGGTATGTTGAGGCGGGTGCAGATATTATTCAGACCAATACCTTCGGTGCAAATCATATGAGACTCATGGGATTTCAAATGGAAAGCAAGCTCAAGGTAATTAATCAAAAGGCTGTAAGTATTGCCCATAAAGCTGCAGGGAACAATTGTTTCGTAGCAGGAAATATAGGGCCTGTGGGAAAGCCATGGCAGCAAGCAGACGAAGAAACGGTGTATCAGGTATTTTATCAGCAGGCAAAGATTTTAATCGAAGAAGGCGTAGCATTGATTAACATAGAAACCATGACAGATGTAAGAGAAGCTGCGTTAGCAGTAAGGGCTGTTAAGGACATAAAGGATATACCTACCATATGTTCCATGAGCTTTGTAAAGGGACTGAAGACTTTAGATGGAAGTACACCTGAAGAGGCAGTGGAATACCTTGCTGTGAAGGGCGCAGACATTATTGGCAGCAATTGTGGCAATGAAATGTCGGACATGTTGACAGTGATGGAAAAAATGGTGCAGACTTCTCCTGGATATAGGATTGTTCAACCCAACGCTGGAAAGCCGAAAAGAGAGGGAAACAGGATGGTGTATTCTCTCACCCCAGAAGATATGGCATGCTATGGGAGAAGGTTTGTAGAGCTGGGGGTAAACATTATTGGTGGTTGTTGTGGCACTACGCCGGCCCATATTCGAGCCATCCGTGAAGCCACTGCATCTGGGAAACCTATAAAAGAAGAGGAAGAGAATTAATTCCCTTCCTTAAGAATGTTGACTAGGTTTTTAACAATTCGAGCAGTCATTCCCCAAATGATGTGGCCGTTATACTGATAAAAGAGTTCTGGATATTTACTGGCCTTCCACTTATAGTTTTTGCCGTTCTGAATCATATGGAAGGGGAAATCCTCATGAAGAGAGGCTTTGATATGGATAAAATGGTTCTCTGGTTCAGTGTGGAGGAAGAAATCCAAGGGCACTGTAAAAATACTGCCTACTTCTGATGGGTTAAAATGAATTTCTTCAACGGTTGTTTGGGATAGATCACCTAAAAAAGGATAGAGGATGGTATTAAAGGGAGTGACCACATAGTCCAATGGACCAATCAACGCTATTTCTTCTACAGGGAGATTCAACTCCTCTGAGGTTTCACGAAGGGCTGCCTCCGCTGGGCTCTCATCTTTCTCTATTTTACCACCGGGAAAACAGACTTCTCCTGGTTGATTTCTTAGGTGGGCAGCACGAATTTCAAATAGAAGGTGAAGTTCACCCTTAACTTTAACTATAGGAACCAAGATGGAGAAACATTGATAGGTTCCCTCGGGCTTTGGGACCCTTGAATGGATGGTATTTTTGATTTTCTGGAATTCCATGAATTCACCTGCCTTAAACATTGAAGTTAATGTTGTTGCTTAACTTTACTATAGTATATAATAATGGCTGTGATTAGAAAACATTTTATATTGATTTGTCTTTATAAATATTTGATCTTGTAAGGAAGGGTCTATGGCCATTTTTAGATTAGATTTTCAAGTCTCATTTTTTTACTAAAGGAGAGTATCATGGGGAATACATATTATATCCTTAGCATTTCAGTGCTCATACTGAGTCTAGGCGGGATTATTTATAAAATGAAATGGATTACATTAGATGCCCTTGTGGCACTATGGCTGATTGGTTTGGGTGCTGGGATAAACGGTTTTTTTTGGTTATTTCCCTTGGGTTATTTTTTGGTTACCGGGAGTCTCTTGACCAAGCTTCAAACAGATTATAAAAGAAGGATTAAATCTAAGGAAAACTCAGCTAGAAACTGGAAACAGCTATTTGCCAATGGGAGCATAGCTGCCATGATGGCATTTCTTCACTTCCTCTTAAAGGAACCGATTTATTGTTATATGTATATTACAGCCATCGGGGTTAATCTGTTCGATACGTGGTGTGGCGAGATCGGCACCCTGATTCCTGCAAAAACCTTCTCTCTGTACAGGCTAAAGGTGGTGCCTCAAGGAGCATCAGGAGGAATTACCCTAGTGGGGACCATGGGAGGTTGTATCGGTCTAGTCGGCTATTTTATCATGATTTATGTCCTTGGCTGGTCAGGTGGCATACCTACTATAGGTGGACAAATTTACGTATGGATGTATATCAGCAGCGTTCTGGGTGGTTTTTTTGATTCATTCCTGGGAATATTCGAAAGGGAGATCGGTTTTGAGGAGGCGTATCGGCACACCCAAAAGATCTCCTGGCTTCAAAATAATATGGTAAACTTTCTATCCTCTATCTTTGGTTGTTTGGTATTATTTATTGTTTATTTCAAAATGCAACATTAAGATTCATGCATATATTTCACCCCAATTGTCTACAATACCAGATGAAATGAGATAGGAGGTAGAGATATGGATCATTTAAGTATCATGAGCATCCGTGTAGATCATCGGACAGATTCGGCACCAAGGGTTCAGGAAATATTAACCCAGAATGGAGATATCATTATTGGACGGTTTGGTATTCATGATCCTGGTGAAGTAAACCATGGATTGATTACCCTTAATATTCGGGCTGATATGGGAAGAATTCGAAACATGGCAGATCAACTGGAAGGCTTGGATGGGATAAAGATAAATCATATGCAGGCATAGAAACAAAAGCATTTTATGATCTTAGATGAAAGAAAATGCTTTTGTTTTCACAGGGAACTAATAGTTCCCTATGACGCTCCGCTGTGACCCTCCAATTATTGCACATAAAGGGGTACCCCCTTTAAAAATCCCCCTATCCAGGAAATTTAAAATCGTAATTTCCTAGATATTATAAAACAGGACAGTTCGTACAGCGAACTGTCCTTTCATGTCATTTGAAAAAGATACGGTGGATATCATCATGGTATGAAAAATTGTAAATGGGCAAAAGGAAGCTTGTAAATAGACTACTTTTCTCTTAAAATTGATTTACAGTGAAAGAAGAGGGGGCTTAGGATATGCCGTTGACAAATCATCCTGATTATTTGGTAGAAAAACAGCATCTTGAGGAAACGATAGAATGGATTGAAGGGGAAAAAGGGTTCCTTGAGGAATATGAGGAGCTTCTAAAGGAGCGATTGAAGGAAATTAGGAAATCAGTAAGGAGCTTAACGGATGAGAGATTGATTGCCAACCAGCAGCTCTATGGAATAGCCTCAAAGGATATTGAGAGCCTAAATAAAAGTAAAGAAAGCCCCTATTTTGGACGTATTGATTTCCAAGAAAATCGTAGGGAGGAAAGGGAAACTATCTATATCGGAAAATATGGAATCCATGATCGAGACAAGGAAGTTCCAGTGGTGGTTGATTGGAGAGCACCTATCGCTGATATTTATTATAGTGGCCATAGCCACGAGGTCTCTTATAAATCTCCCGCTGGGGAAATCAAGGGAACTATGTTTTTAAAACGCCGATATGAAATCGGTGAAGGGGAACTAAAGGAAATATTTGATGATAAGACCTCGGAAGATAGGATTGAAGATAGTTTGAAGGGGAGAAGCGGATTTTTGACAGAAGCCCTAAACAAGACGACTCAAGGAAGACTCAAGGAGATTGTGGCCACCATACAGGATCAGCAGAACAAGATTATCCGGAGTGACATGATTCGACCCTTGGTGGTGCAAGGGGTAGCGGGAAGCGGCAAGACCACCATTGCTCTTCACAGGATGGCCTATCTAATTTATAATAACCGAAGAAATACAGAGGCAAATTATATGGTAATTGCCCCAAATAAATTGTTTTTAAACTATATTTCAGATATATTACCTGATTTAGGGGTAGAGAATGTATTTCAAACCACCTTCGAGGATTGGGCGTTGGGATTGCTAGGAAAGAAAATGGAAATCACCCAGAGCACAGACAAGCTAAATTTACTGATGAATGGGAAAAAAGAGGAAGTTGAGATGGTGTCCCTAGCATCAAGACTGAAGGGCTCTTTACTGTTTAAAAAGGTTATCGATAATCGATTGAAGCAGTTGGAGCGAGGCCTTATACCCCAAGTAAATCTATCCATAGAAGGTATAGATTTGCTTACCTACGAGAAAATTCAGGAGGTATTTCTAACGAGCAGCGGGCACCTTTCCTTGGTGCAGAGAATAGGGAAGTTAAAGGAATACTTGAAAGAAAGATTGAAAAATGATGTCAAGGAAGTCCATGGAAGAATAGAAGGAATTTATCACAAGAAGATTCACGCGTTAAAAAGTCAAGCAGATGATATGGAGTCCATTCGCAAAGATCTTATTCAACTCTATGACGAAAGGGATAGAAAGCTTGGGAAAATCAAAGAGAATTTGCCCCGTATCATAGAAGAATACATAGGAAAAATAATCAAGCCTAGTACTTTCCAATTCTATAAAGAACTATTTGACAATGACGAAGAGATGGAGAAGGCATTTGGAAGTAAAATAGAAAAAAAACTATTTATGGGAGTTTGTCATGATATCCATGAAAGGCTTACCGGGAAGGTCTATGAAAATGAAGATCTAGGTCCCTTAGTATATATACATATCAAGCTTTTTGGCATAGAAGACAAAAGTAGATATGCCCACATTGTGGTGGACGAAGCCCAAGACCTAGATGAATTTAAGATGAGCGTGCTTCGGGAGATATCCATGAATGATTCCTTCACATTTGTTGGGGATCTATCCCAAGGAATTTATTCCTATAGGGGGATTAACAGCTGGGAAAAAACCATGGAAAGAGTATTTAAGGACAAGGAGTATCACTACCATCTTCTTACAACCAGCTATCGATCCACGATTGAGATTGTAGCTTTGGCGAATCAGGTAATAAGGCAATGCAAAGGTTTGAAAGCTATACTAGCAGAACCTATTTTCAGGCATGGGGAGAAACCCATTCTTCATAAATGTAGGGATGAAAAGGCAGTGCTGCAACAAATGGTTTATCAAATCAAGGCATTGCAGCAAGAAGACTTCGGATCTATTGCCGTGATCTGTAAAGATATCCCTAGTACAGAAAAGGTATACGAGAGTTTAAGAAATCAGCTCGAGGAAATTCATCTGATGAGTGACCATGTAACAGATTTCCATGGAGGGATTGTGGTGATTCCATCCTATTTATCCAAGGGATTGGAGTTTGATGGGGTGTTGATTCACAGTGTAGATCAGTCAAACTACTCAGATGAGGAAATGGCTGTGAAACTATTGTACATAGCTATTACCAGGGCATTGCACAGGGTTCATATGTATTGCACGGAGGAAGCAGCTGCAGTATTACAGGGATCACAGGATTTTTACGATGGCATGGAGGAGTAGGCATGGACGCTCCTACGGTTAAGAAATCATGGTTTCGCGTAGGAATGACGCCCCTGACATACCTGGTAGGGAATGCCCCCTGTGGCATTCCGTTTATAAGGTAGTTCATTTGAGTTGATATGCCCCATTATCTGATGGCAATTTTGATGATACAACATGATGGAACGGCACGGGGGCGCGTTCCCTACTGGTACGCGCATCTTTTATATATGGTGAAATATGAAAAGAAGAGCAAAAATTTTTGCTCTTCTTTAAAGTGCTTAAAATCGGTATTAGTGCAAAACGTAAGCTTTTTAATAATCTATTGTTTGTTATATTGTAACTTTTCTTTATTTAACTGAAAATATTGCTCCACCAAATGGATGAGCTTTGCCATAGAGGGAATAGCCTCTTTGCTCTTATGATAGACCATGTTGTAATCGTATGTCCAACATCTATCTTTAAACTTGATTTCTTTAAGACGGCCATCCTGTAGCTCTTTCTTTACTGAGATATAGGGTAGGGCGGCAATACCATGATTTTCTTCCACTAGGTATTTAATGGTCTCTACACTGCCAATAAGCATTGAAGGTTGGTAGGGTAGGGAAAGATCTTTATAAATCGACTCCGACAATTCGTAGAGCTTGGATTGGTAATCATGGGTAATAATATTTTGTTCCAACAGCTGTTCACGGGTGGGCGTATTTAAATCTATCAGGTCATTAGTAGGGGAAGTTACCAAAACAACTCGGTCTTCCCATATTTTGTGGTAACGGATGTTGGCGTTTTCCGTAACGGAGCCACCGATAATGGCAAAATCAATCTGATTGAGTTTGATGGAGTTGTGAATCTCATAAGTGTTACCTAGATGTAGATTGATGCTTACCCGGGGATAGAGCGTTCTATATTGATTGATAATCTCCGGCATCACGGTGATGGCAGGTGCATTGCTGCATCCTATAAAAAGGCTACCCCAGATCTTATCCTCCATCTCTTGTATTTTGTTTTCCGCTTCGTTGATGAGATGAAAAATCTTATCGGTATACTCATAGAGGAGTTTACCATGGCCGTTTAAATAAATATTTCTGCCAAGGCGATCAAACAGTTGCATGCCAAGATCGTCTTCCAGTTTTTTAATTTGCATTGAAATGGCAGGCTGACTGATATGCAGCTGGGTGGCAGTCTTTGAAAAGCTTAAGTTCGTTGCCACAACATGAAACAATTTGAGATAATGTAGATCCATATATTACCCTCTTCCAAACAATGAATTATATATATATCCTACTATAAAATCTATAGGTTTACCACATATAATTCATAGTAAGATACACATAATAATAGAGGATGACCGAATGAAGGAGGTATGGATAGAATGACAAAAAAAGTTGTGGTAGAAAACAATTTAGAGGATGTAAGAAATTATTTAGGAGAAAAAGGGTATGATGTGAGAACCATGTATAGAAACGATACATTGTATGATATTACCAGTGACGAGTATGAGGCCATCGTTGTATCTGATTTGAATAATATGAATCTTTCAAGAGGTTTGAAGGCAAGGACGTCAATCATTGAAGCAGCAGGGCTAACCCCAGAGCAGGTTTACGAAGTCATCCATAATAAGGTAAGGTTTTAATGTGTAGGCCTAGGTAAATACCTAGGCTTTTTAGTACCCGATTGTACAACGATTGTATTTTGTGTTGACATAAAATATAATGTGTATTATTATATTAAATAACTTTATAATTATGCATGATAGAGGTGTGCCAGACAAGAGTATCCTTGGGAAGACAGTAGAGCAGTCGAAGATCCTAGGAAAAAGGGGATGGCACCGAAGGTTGAGTTCGCTCTAGAATTTATACCTGGTTTTAGGGTTAAGAGCCCTATGACTGTCACCAGAGATGCTGGTGGAGCGCTATCTTGTTTGTATTCATAAGCTTTTTTATGCTGTTTTTGTGAGACAAGCAATTGGTGTTCTATGCCGATTGCTTTTATTTTTTTGTATAGAAACCAAAGGGAGGCGTTTATTTATGGCAAGAGTTGTTGTAATAGGTGGAGGATGGGCAGGTTGTGCGGCCGCGGTGGGTGCCAAAAAGGCTGGTGCTGAGGTTGTTTTGCTAGAGAGAACAGATATGCTGCTAGGTACAGGCCTGGTGGGTGGAATCATGAGAAACAATGGTAGGTTTGCTGCAACGGAAGAAATGATCGCCATGGGCGGTGGAGATCTTTTTCAGATATGTGATCAACATGCAAGACATGAAAATATTCAATTTCCAGGTCATCAGCATGTAAACTTATATGATATTGCCGATACCCATGGTGCTGTAATGGCTCACTTAAGAGAATTGGGTATTGAAATAATATTTGAATCTAGAGTAGATAAAGTATCCATGGAGGGCACCAAAATTATCGCGGTGAGTGACCAAGCAGGACGAAGCATCCAAGGAGATACCTTTATCGATACCACTGGAACAGCAGGACCTATGGGCAACTGTTTGAAATATGGCAATGGTTGTGCCATGTGTATTCTAAGATGTCCTAGCTTTGGAGGAAGGGTAAGTATCGCCAAATTGGCAGGGGTAGAGGAGATGATTGGCAGGAAGGCCGATGGCACCATTGGGGCCATGAGTGGTGCATGTAAGCTGTATAAAGAGTCTCTTTCCCAGGAAATACAAGAAGAATTAAATCGGGAGGGCGTTACTATCATTCCCCTGCCAGCGGAATTAATAGAGAACCATTTGGATGCAAAGGCTTGTCAGCAGTATGCCCTTCCAGAATTTAAAGACAATATCATTCTGTTGGATACAGGACATGCGAAATTAATGGGGCCGTTTTTTCCCTTAGAGAAACTAAGAAAAGTTCCAGGATTTGAGTATGCAAGATATGAAGATCCTTATGCTGGAGGAAAAGGAAATTCCATGCGCTATTTCAGCATGGCACCCCGGGGGAATGATTTGAAGGTAGATGGAATTGATAATCTTTTCTGTGCTGGAGAAAAGGCGGGACTTCTTGTTGGTCATACAGAGGCCATTGTGACAGGGATTTTAGCCGGCCATAACAGCGTTCGATATGTGATTCGAAAAGAGTTACTAGAACTCCCCGTTGAATTAGCCATTGGAGATGCCATTGCCTTCGTAAAGGAAATGATGGCTACCGAAGAGGGAATGGGTAAAAAATATACCTTCTCTGGCTCTATCTACTTCGAGAGAATGAAAGAGAAGGATCTGTATACGGTAAATGTGCAGACCGTCCAATCTAGGGTGGAGGCCCTGGGATTGACCAATGTATTTTGTGAAAAACTGGTTGGGCAAGTAGAGGTTGAGATTTTAGAGACCCCACTTTGTTCTTAATTTTTCCACAAGGCCATCAATAAGCGCATCAATGAAAGCAGGTAATATCCATAGGGGGGAAAAGATATGGTTCAGTTAACATCACTACATTATATTTATATTTTTATGGTTTTGATCGTCATGGTTACCATGGCATTCCGGAAAGATACAGTATTACCATGTATTATAGGACTCTTTGTGATGGGTTATGCATCCTCAGGAAGTCTTGTGAAGGGTGTACAAGTGATTTACAACGCTCTGATTGCAGCGGGAAAAGAGTTTTGGGGGATCATCGTTGTCATTTCCTTGGTTGTTGCCATGTCCCAGGCATTGAGAGATATCGGTGCCGATGAATTGATGATGCGCCCCATCAAGAAGTGGATGATTAATCCAACCATTGCGTTCTTTGGATTGGGTTTTGTGATGATGTTTTTTTCTTGGTTCATATGGCCATCTCCTTCTGTGGCTTTGGTAGGTGCTATTATGCTGCCGGGGGCCATCAGAGCTGGGTTGCCTGCCATATGGGCAGCCGTAGCCATGAATATTTTCGGCCATGGGGTTGCTCTGTCCAGTGACTACTTTATCCAGGGAGCGCCAGCCATTACGGCAAAAGCAGCTGCCATAGCAAATCCTATGGAATTGATCCAAGCCAGTATACCCCTGTGGTTGACGATGAGTATTGTAACGGTGGCATGTTCTTATTTCATGATGCGTAAGGAAATGAAAGGTTTTGAAGTCGTGGCTGCAGCTGCCGAAATGGAGAAACCTCAGAAGTTGACGCTAGGTGTTGTGCTTGTGGCAGTGATTACGCCCATCGCTTTCCTTGTAGATGTTTATATTATGTATAAATATCAATTGCGGGGTGGAGATGCAACAGCATTGGTAGGTGGTACAGCCATTTTAATTATGAGTTTTACTGCCATTATACAGCATAATTTTATTAGCTCCTTTGAAAAAATCACAGATTATATCAGAGATGGATTTGTGTTTGGGATCAAGGTTTTTGCTCCTGTGATCATTATCGGTGCATTCTTCTTCCTGGGCAGTGAAGGCACTGCCAAAGAAATTCTTGGTGAAAACGCTACGGGATTGTTATCGGACTTGGGACTGTTTTTGGCAGATCGTATTCAGTTATCAAAGCTGCCTGTGGCTATCATCCAAATGGTCATTGGAGCGATCACTGGGTTAGATGGATCGGGATTCTCGGGACTTCCTTTGGTAGGGGCTTTAGCCCAGACCTTTTCCACTGCCATAGAGGTCAACAAGGCTGGCTTAGCTGTATTAGGGCAGATGACAGCTATATGGGTAGGGGGAGGAACCATCATCCCCTGGGGAATTATTCCTGTGGCAGCCATCTGCAATGTAAATCCTCTGGACTTGGCAAGAAAAAATATTATACCTGTTTGTATTGGATTTGTGGCAACTTTGATTGTGGCTTTGTTTATTCTATAGACTGAATATGATATGATGATAGGAGTTGCAAGAATTTGCAGCTCCTATTCTTTTATAAAATGTATTTATAGGGAGGCTTATGTTGTGAAATATAAATTACCCGTGATCATCGTTACTGCTTCACTGCTGTTAGGTATCGGCTATGGGAAGGTTCAAGAGGTAGAGGCCGTCAAGATGGGCGCCATTCGTATCCAGAAAGATCCTGTTGTGACGGTTCATAAGAAGGAAGAACGGGTGAATTTTACTTTTGCACCCTTGCCAGAAGAGATCATCAAGAAGATGGATGGTGTATCCTGGAAGGTTGGAAGTCCAGTCACTATGGATCATCTGACATATGTGAAGGTGTTGCATTGGGGATTTGATGGCCAGTCCCACCAAGGAGAGCTGGTGGTCCATAAGGATATAGCCAAAGAAATCCTAGAAATTTTCCAGATACTCTATAAGGCAAAGTTCCCCATAGAAAAAATGCGATTGGTAGATGAATATAAGGGGGATGATGATGCATCCATGGCAGATAACAATACGTCAGCATTTAATTACAGAGATGTGGTAGATAGCAAAGGCGTGCTATCGAAGCATAGTTATGGCGTGGCCATCGACATTAATCCTATCCAAAATCCCTACATAAAGGGAAAAAAGATATCACCAGCAGCAGGAAAGAGTTATGTGAATCGTAAAAAGGTTCAAAAGGGAATGATCACCAAGAATGATGTTTGTTATAAGGCCTTCAAGGATCGTGGATGGACCTGGGGTGGTGAGTGGAAAACCATGAAGGATTATCAACATTTTCAAAAATCTATACCGATAAATTAATTCATAAAGACTAGGAAATAAAAGGATTAGATGGAATTTGTTCCTCTTGATTTACATATATTATCGTGATACGCTAATGAAGGTAGCAACGAAAAAAGGAGGAGATACGGTGATTTTAAAAGCAATTATACTCGGTATTATTGAAGGACTGACTGAATTTTTACCAGTTTCTTCTACTGGACATCTCATTATCGCCAGTAAGTACATAGACTTTACAGGTGAATTTGCCAATGTGTTCAATGTAGCTATTCAGGTGGGTGCAATCTTTGCAGTGATTCTATACTTTAGAGATAAGATTTTTCCGAAGGCGAATAATATAAGACATACAAGAAGTGTATTTAGATTGTGGGCGAAGGTCATTGTAGGATTTATTCCTGCAGCAATCTTGGGATTTCTATTTGATGATTATATCGATGCTCATTTCTTCAATCCAACGACAGTTTCTGTTGCCCTGATTGTAGGGGCGGTTCTTTTATTGGTTGCAGAGGCTAAGTTAAAAAGGGTACGGGTCCGTACCACCGATGAGTTAACCTTCGGGCAGTCCTTTGTAGTTGGTGTAGCCCAGTGCATGGCTTTAATACCAGGTATGTCCCGATCTGCTTCTACCATCATTGGGGGATTATTTTTAGGGTTATCCAGGGAAGTCGCTGCTGAGTTTTCTTTCTTTCTGGCGATACCAACCCTCATGGGAGCTGCAGCCTATAAATTGATGAAGGCGGGATTTGCTTATACACCTTATGAATGGATGATCATATTGGTGGGAACTGTGGTATCTTTTATTGTGGCACTTTTTGTCATCGCTTTGTTCATGAGCTATATCAAGAAGCGAAAGCTGGCACCCTTTGCATATTATCGAATACTCTTAGGAATTTTAGTACTTCTGATGGTATAAATAGATTCATATCAAATAAACCCTATGCTGCATTTAGCATGGGGTTTATTTGATATGAATGGGTTTCTTATCTATACTCTCCCCTTGGAGGGAGCAATCACGAAGCATGAATGTAATCACATATCATGGGGTAAAACAAAAGTGTTATCGATATGGAATATTGGTTCTGTACAAGGTGCTATGTTCATATGTTTAACGAAAAGGGTGGATAAACTGGAAGAACATTCAAGCATAAGCAGAGACCTGTTTACCGATTGCATATAGACAAGAATAATTATAAACAGAAAAACCACAATAAAAATAAAGGATCCTAAGCAAAGTCACCAAAAAATAAAAAAATGGAACATGAGGCAGGAAGGATGAAATGGATGAGTAAGCTTCCAAAGAGCTTTTATGAGAGAGATACATTAGAAGTAGCTAAGGGTTTGTTAGGCAAAGTGCTGGTGCATCGGAATGAGGGCATAGAATTAAAAGGAAAAATCGTGGAAGTCGAAGCATATATTGGTGCTATAGACAAGGCAGCCCACTCTTATAATAACCGGAGAACGGAACGGACAGAGGTTATGTTCTGGGCTGGCGGATATGTGTATGTCTACTTGATTTATGGCATGTATTATTGTATGAACGTGGTCACAGGGAAGGCAGGTGAAGGGGCAGCAGTGCTGCTAAGGGGATTAGAACCTATACAAGGAATTGGGGAAATGAGCATCAATCGTTATGGGAAGCCCCTTGAAACCTTAAAGCGAAGTCAGATCATCAACTTAAGCAATGGACCAGGAAAGTTGTGCAAGGCCATGGGAATCACCAAGAAAAATTATGGAGAGTGCCTAACAGGAGATAATATTTTTATAGAAGACATGAATTTGAGAGAGGAATTTGATATAGGCGTGTCTAAAAGAATCAATATAGATTATGCAGAGGAAGCTAAGGATTTTGAATGGAGATTTTTTATGAAAGGAAATCCCTATGTTTCAAAAGGTTAGTAAGTATGATGAATAGAAATGTTTATATTTTTTACACAATTTCAAAAAAATAATTGCAATATCGATTCTTGTCGTTTAAAGTTAAAATATATACCTTGAGGAGGGTCAACATGAGTATTAGAGTTATAACAGATAGTTCCTGTGATTTACCAAAGGAAATGATTACCCAATACAATATAGGTGTCGCACCACTACATATTTACATAGATGGAGAAGATTATACCGATGGTGCTGACATCACCCATGAGGAGTTTTATGAAAAGTCTGGAAAGGCACAAAACCTGCCAAAGACGTCTCAACCAGCTCCTGGAGATGTGCTGGATTTGATTCATGAAAGCTTAAAAGAATATACCCATGTTCTGTCCGTGAATCTTTCTTCAGCATTGAGTGGGACCTACCAAACGGTAAATATGTTGAAGGAGAGTGTTGGTGAAGCTTTAACGATCTTTGATACAAAGAATGGTTCCCTTGGGGTAGGCCTACAGGTCTTAAAAGCTTGTGAATTGGTAAAGGAAGGTTTATCTAGTACTGAAATTGTAAAGAGATTGGCAGAATATCGAGATAGTTTAGATACTTTGGTATATCTAGAAACCTTGGAAAATGCAGTGAAGGGTGGACGAGTCAGCAAGCTTTCCTATATTGCTGCCAGCATGCTAAATGTGAAGGCTATTGTCTATATCGATAAGGAAGAAGGAACGGTGAAGGTAAGGGAAAAGATCAGAGGAGAAAAGAAGGCACTGCGATATATTATTGATGCAATCAAGAACAAAGATATCGATTTCTCAGATAGAGTTATTGGAATCACCCATGCCGGTTGTTTAGATCGGGCAAACGAATTCATAGAAATGCTAAAGGCAGAGGTTAATCCGAAGGAGATACTCCTGCATTCCATGGGACCAGTCATCGGTACCTATGCAGCCCAAGGAGCTATCTACGTCTGTTTTTAATTGTTAATAAAACGTAATAAATTGGTTAACAATGCATCGTGTTCCATTTTTTGAGGGTTACCCCTGGCAGGTATATGGTCTATACTTGTACAAAAGGGGGAATAAGACATGAAAAAACTGATTATTGGTTCAACATTAGCTTGTCTCCTATTTGTTTCAGCAAGTACTATCAACGCTGAAGCTGCAATTGGTACCCATACCGTGGTATCTGGAGACTCATTATGGAAGATCGCTGTAAAGTATGAAGTAGGTGTGAAGGAACTCATTCAAGCAAATCCTCAAATTTCAAATATCAACTTGATTTATCCGGGAATGAAGGTCAATATACCTGCCGACAGCCCTGAAGAAGCTTTTGAAAAAGAAGTGGTTCGACTAGTCAATGTGGAGAGAGCGAAGAACGGATTGCAACCATTAAAGGAAAACTGGGAGCTATCCAGAGTTGCAAGATATAAGTCAATGGATATGAGGGACAAGGGATATTTCTCCCATACCTCACCGACATATGGATCACCATTTGACATGATGAAACAATTTGGTATCAGTTATTCAACAGCCGGTGAAAATATTGCCATGGGACAGAGAACACCAGAGGAAGTTATGAAAGGCTGGATGAACTCTGAAGGCCACCGTAAGAATATACTAAGCCCGAACTTCACTGAGATTGGTGTCGGCTATGCTGTGAACAGCAAAGGCAGTACCTATTGGACACAAATGTTTATAAAACCTAGATCATAAATAAATTTACGGAACGACGACTGCGTCGTTCCTACATAAAATCATTCGTAGGGTTGGACGACCCTGTCCAACCGAAAAAGAAGCTGGGACTGTGCCCCAGCTTCTTTTTATACATTAATCCATGGGTAGTGCTTCAGAAATGGTGAGATAAATAAGTTGATCATAGTCACCCATCTCTGTGATTCTAAAACCTAACTCTACGACCAACGTTTCTATAGCTTTGCGCACCTCACAATAAATATCCCATCGTTCATCCTGTCCATCTTCTGCCGCCTCTGTTTCGTATATCCATTGGATATGGTCTTCTTCTAGAATAAATTCACCAGGTAGGTGAGAAAATTGTTCTTGGAGAAGTGTATATAATCCGTTTAAATTCATGTTGAGCACTCCTTTCATAGATATCAAAAGAACGAATATATCTATCATTATACCACCAATTGTCCATAGATATGAAATTTTGCTCTTCAATTTCCTATATATTAAGAAAGAAGAAAGGTATAATAAAAATATAGGAAACGGTGGTCTTGTGGTGTAGACCAAATACTAGATAGCTCATGCCCATGCTTATAGAAGGTTGGGTACTATAGTATGTTTTTAAGGAGGAAATAGGATGGGATTTAAAATAGCTATCTGTCAGATGCTGGTGACAGAAGATAAAATGCAAAATGTAGAGAATGCAGAATCTATGATTCGAGAGGCGGCGAAAAATGGAGCCCAAGTCATTGTTTTGCCGGAAATGTTTAACTGTCCCTATGA
>CALECF010000183.1 GCA_937948705.1 uncultured Anaerosolibacter sp.
TTAGCATCTACCAGCTTAAAATTTGGTACTCTCACATAAAGATCACCCTTGAAAGTTCCACTTTGGATTCTAGCTTCTGGGCTTTTGATTATTAGCTTTGGCGCCGTTAAAGTAAATCTATCGATTACTACTTTCTTGTCATCTTGTGTGTAAAGGGCTATTTTACGTTGAATCAAGTCGTTACCGGCAGCATCTTTTTTGCCATTCTTAAACGTTCCTTCTAAAACAAGAGTTTTATCAGTTGTTAAATCATTCAACGTAGAAATGATCCACTTACCGTCTTTGCTGATTCCATTTTCAAAAGCGTCAACATTATTTACTAAAGAAGCAGTTGTTACAACATCCACTGGTGTTGCTGGTACTACTGGTGTGGCTGGCACAACTGGCGTTGCAGGTGTTCCTGGTACAGCTGGCGTAGCTGGTACTGCTGGTGTTGCTGCATTTAGCTTTTCAAAAGTTTTAGAACCAACTATACCATCAGCAGTAAGTCCGTTTTTACTTTGATAGCTTTTCACTGCCTCTGCCGTTAGCTTACCAAAAATCCCATCCGCTTTAAGGGTGAATCCATTCTCGTTAAGCTTCGTTTGTAGTAATGTAACATCACTACCCTTAGAACCTACTTTAAGTATACGAATCACACTGGTTGCTACCTTAGGTGCAGTTTTTGCTTTAGGTGCAACTGCTGCCTTAGGTGCTACTGGTGCTTTAGGTGCCGCTGGTGCTGGCGCCGCTGGAGTTCCTGTCCATGTTGTAGCTGCTGAAACCACATCTACACCGAAAGGTCCTAATTTGGGACCAGCTACTACTGATAGAGCTAATACTGCTGCTAATGCACAGGTCATTGGCTTTAAGTTTCTTTTCAAAAAAATGTCCTCCTTATGTATGGGTTTTGTTTAATATTTCTACGACATAAAGATACTTTTTTCAAGCTTAATAAAAGGACAACTTTGATTGTTAATTATCAAGCTTTAGAAAATAAAATATTATTATAGTCAATAAGAAATACTAACAAATACATTATATCAATAAAGTAATCTAAAGCACAAGATGTCAGCGCGATATTTGTCATATTTCGGGGATATTTGTCATATTTTCACAGAACACAATACTTCTTTTACTACCCTAATGATTGAATCATTCATTAAAGACTACACAGACAGTTCAGAAGATGCTATGATGCCCTTCTGTTATTTATCTGGTATATATCGTTCCATATTTTCAATTATTTTCCTTTCTTGCTCTCCCATGTCATATTCTCTGATGAGATTTATACACTTCGTTGCACAGGTCATAGCTTTCCCTCGATCTGCCTTTTTAAAATAGGCATCGGCTAGATACATATATATTCTCACTACATCCGCTGGATATATATAACACATATCCAGTACCCCTTCTAATATTTCTATTGCTTCATCGATTTGATGCAAATCAATCAATGTTTTGCCCTTATCCATATACATCTGAGGCAATTCTCTGTATTTCTTAATATTTTTATCAATCTTAAGCAATAGCTTCTCATGATCTTTTTGTTCCTTTAATCTTATTATTTCAGAAATCTCATAAATGGTAGGATTATTCAGTGTAAGTATATCCTCTATCAATTGCCTATGATTCTTTCTGATAAGCATATCAAATACCTTATCTCTTCTCTCTATGAGCCCCTTAACGCTTTGCTGAGGACTCTTGTTGTCATCTTGATAAACTTCTACAGAACCAGCGGAGGTGTTATACTTATAATAAGGACCAAACCCTGAATATCCCTTGCCCACCGAAAAATAGGTTTCTCCATGCTTTACATCTATGATTACTGACTGTATGGACTGTTCATTATTGATGGTATAATGTCCAAGCCCAAGTTCTAAATCATCATATTGATAAAATTTAACACTTGATAACAGATGGATACATTCATCGATGCTTGTCATCTTTCCCTTCTCCAGCTGATCTTTCGCAGACTCATTTCTGCCTTGATTTCTGAAATTTTTAGCAGTCAATATCCCCATATTCTCATGCTTAAGGTTATCATCCAAAAACGTATTGTTCACCACCAAGTAACTTTTCGCTTTTAGGTCATGTCTTTTCACACCAGTTGCTGCAATATCAAATATCGCTCCATCGTTATCGTGAGTGCTTGAAATGATAATATCCCAACCAGTTTCTGAACTATAACTCTTTAAAAGGTCGTCTACATCATCTATTGTGTTCGCCGTCTCAAGAATATCTCTAGTTTTATAGCCAATTGGCATATCCTTTGATTTATTTGATTTAGTCATTTTTATATGGTTTAAAGACAGTCCTATCCCCTTCTCATTAAAACCTGTCAGTACTCCTGGAAAGCCTATAACGCCAAAGCTAGTCATCTTTTGCTTTCCATCTACATTATACTCTACCACGATTGGGTATTCTCCTAGAAAAGGAAGGTAGTCAAGATTTCTCACTAAAACCACACGATCATCTATCCTCTGTAAAATGGATGTACACCCTCCATGAAGTCCTTCTGGGAAGAGTGGAAATAATAGAATCTCATCATAGGATAACCCCGTTCCATCCGCTAATCCTTTGAGCTCTTCCCTATATCTTTGTGGAATTCTCTCTCCCATAGATTGTAGTTTTAAGTTGATATAAATATTTGTAAAAATCTTAAAGAACCAAGGTACTGATAATCTAAAAAGCTTTCTAACCTCTTTGTTAAGTGTTATGATCTGCTCTCTCATTAAAACACCATACTGTAAGCCAACTTCATAATAATTCCCTGATAATTTAAGGTATGGTACTCCATTTTTATCTGTAAGCTGCCCTTTTTGAAAAACGCTTTTATGTTCATTTACTTTTGTTGGTGTATATCTTATATTTTTACCTAATCGGTTACCTTTATAAATCCATTGTAAATTTGAAACAAAATCAATGAGGGCCCCACAGGTTTTTGTTTCTATATTCTCCATCATTCCATCTCCTGCTAAAATAATTCATACAAACTATAATATGCCCTGTTATACATCCTAAATAAACAAACCCTATACCTTTTGGATCATCACAGCGAATATATGCATGTAGTCTCAAAAAGAAATATTAGAAATTCCCAAATTATAGTTGCAATATACAACTGTTTTATATTACAATTATATTGAGGTGGTTAATAATGGATAATTTCCAAAATGCACAAAAGTTAAGAGGAATGATTAAAACCCTCGTCCGGAATCTCGGACTCCTAGAAAAAGGAGAGGCTTCTTGCTGTGGCATTACCCTAAGTCAATGTCACGCAATCGTAGAAATCGGTTCTGCCCATTCAATTTCCTTGAATGATTTAGCTGAGTTATTATCCCTAGATAACAGCACCCTGAGCAGAACAGTAAACAATCTAGTGAATCAGAACCTGGCAGAGCGCGAGATCGACCCAAATGATAGACGGTATATAAAGATTAAACTTACTAGCCAAGGTATGGAAACCTTCCAGTCCATTGAAGAAAGTATGAATGAATATTTTCAAAGTATCCTTGAATCCATCCCAATTGACAAAAGAGAGCAGGTTATAGAAAGTTTGTCTCTATTAATAAGTGCTGCGAAAAATAATAAGTGTTGTTAAAGAAAGGAGTATTCAAATGGAATTTGATGTAAAACAGAAAGTTAGAGATTATTATGGTAACATCGCTGTACAAGTAAGTTCAAAAGGTAGTGGTAGCTGCTGCGGCACTTCATCCTGCTGCGGAGACATCAGCAATGCTTCCCACATCTATGATGGTAGTCAAATTAAGGACCTACCAAAGGAAGCGGTTGCTGCATCCTTAGGTTGTGCCGATCCCGTACTTTTTGCTGATCTGAAAGAGGGGGAAACGGTCCTGGATTTAGGTAGCGGAGGTGGTATCGATGTATTGGTAGCGTCTAGATATGTAGGCTCCTCTGGCAAGGTGTATGGTCTAGATATGACCGATGAAATGCTTGCCCTAGCCAATAAAAATAAAGAAAAGATGGGTGTAGAGAATGTTGAATTCCTAAAAGGCTTCATTGAGAGAATTCCTTTAGAAAATGAGTCTCTTGATGTGATCCTCTCCAATTGTGTCATCAATTTATCAGAGGATAAAGAAAAAGCTTTGGCTGAAGCTTATCGTGTCCTGAAACCAGGAGGCAGATTGGCCATCGCTGATATTGTCAATTTAAAAGATGTCCCCGATTATGTAAGAAAAAGTGCTGAAATGTGGGCTGGGTGTATTGCGGGTACGTTACGAGTAGATGTATATAAGCAAATCTTAGGAAAAGTAGGATTTTATGACATCGAAATAGAGCCTGTCCACATCTACACAAAAAGTGTAGTCGAAGGCCTTGCAAAGCAGAAAAATACTTGTCTAGAAGACATTCTAGAGGTATCTGACATCGAGATCCTTGATGGTGCCTTTGCTGGTGCCTATATCAAAGCCTTTAAATAAGGGGGGTGTTTTATGAATTATTTTACTCGCATAGCTACCACAGAGGATATTCCATCTATTCGAGCAATTTATAACCAAGGCATCGAGGATAGAATTGCTACACTGGAAACCACATTAAGAACCGATGACGATATCCACGACTGGCTAATGAATCGAAGTGAGAATCACAAGGTAATCATCATTGAAGATGAGACCGGTACTGTCCATGGTTGGGCATCATTGAATGTTTTTAACTCCAGATGTTGCTACAGCGGTGTTGTAGATATCTCCATCTACATTAGCAGAACGGTGAGAGGAGCGGGTTTAGGTAAGATTCTTCTTAACAAGCTAATTCACATTGCCAACGAACAAGGCTTCCACAAGCTAGTTCTCAGCACCTTCAGGTTTAATGAAGCAGGTCAGCGTCTTTATCGATCCCTTGGCTTTAGAGAAGTGGGCACCTATCTCCAACAGGGTCTTCTTGACGGCAAATGGGTGGATGTGACGGTGATGGAGAAAATTCTTTCTTCTTCATAATAAAGGAGAATCCATGGTGGATTCTCCTTCACATATCCTACTACTTATTATTCTTATTCATTGCTTTATCTTTGTTTGCCGAAGCCCCATCGTTGATAGGACTTAATCCAAACTCTTCTAAAAACTCTTTGCTAAACTCAATTCTATTGATGCTTTTTGGATTTCTTTTGCTTACCTTCATCTCATCACCTCACTATTAGTATGTGATTGCCTAAAAAATGTATACTTAAACTATTGTTTCATATCAAAATCTATTTCATGCTTTAAGATCTCTTCGATCTTTCTTTCAATCTTTGCTACATCAAGACTTGCTTCCTTTTTAATGCTTTTTCTTAACATCGGGCCAATTTGTTGTATATCATCTAGAATATCTTGCAATAACTCCATGGCGGCAGTTGCCTCCATGACCTCTCTAGGTATCTCCACAATGTTGGCCAATATCGAGTGCTCCGTTCTAGACGCTACCATGGGGTTTTTCATCTCTTCCACAAACACGTGGGTTCTTCTTCCAGGGCCTCTGTCATCCTCAATAGGTTCCAATGCCACAATCTTATCAGATCGAACGAACTTGCCATATCCTAATGGAACAATGACATTTTCTTTGACATCCATTATTCATCATCCTTTTCGAAGGTTTTCTTCTAAGTATTTTTCCCACATTCTATAGGATGATATTCTAATCGATTTACATTAGTATTTTCTAGACTTTCCATTTATTGTACGAAAACTATTTTTTCAATACAAATACTCTCTAAAATACAATTTTTAATCTGTATACTTTGATGCTTTTATATTTCCAACAGTATTTTCTCTAAAATTTCTTTTGTTGACTTTGGATTGGCTTTTCCTTTTGTCTCTTTCATGATCTGTCCCATTAAGAATCCTACAGCTTGAGCCTTTCCATTCTTAAAATCTTCTATGGCTTGGGGGTTGCTCTCTAAAACTCCCTTGACTGCCCCTTCTAATTCAGCAGTTCCACTGATTTGAGTTAATCCCTTTTCCTCCAAAATTTCCATGGGGCTTTTATCCGTTTTTGCTAATTCTTCAAATATTTCCTTGCCAGCTGCACGGCTGATTTTTCCTTCCTCGATCATTTTGATCAGATCCCCTAAATGCCTTGCTTTTACAGGTATTTCATCCCCATCCTCATCTTTCAAAAGTCTTAGCATTTCACCTAGAATCCAGTTTGATGCCTCTTTAGGCCGAATTCCTTCCGATACCACCTCTTCGAAATACTTAGCCAATACTTTTCTTCCAATAAGAATGTCGATTTCTTTTTCACTCAAACCATATGATTGTGCAAATCTTGCCTTTTTTTGGATTGGTAGCTCTGGAAGACTTCCCTGAATCATCATTACATCCTCTTCTTGAATGATTATCGGTAACAGATCAGGCTCTGGAAAATAACGATAATCATGGGCATCTTCCTTGGATCGCATGGGAACCGTCTTGCCCTTGGCACTATCCCACTTTCTCGTTTCCTGTTTAATCTTATTGCCCTCTCCAAAAGTATATAGCTCTCTCTGTCTTTTCTCCTCTTTTTGAATAGCCTTTAATATTTCTTTGAATGAGTTCATATTCTTAATTTCTACCTTGGTATTCAAAGATTCTTGACCTATTGGGCGAATTGAAATATTCGCGTCACACCTCATGGAGCCTTGCTCCATCTTGCAATCAGAAACCTCCACGTATTCCAACATAGCTCTTAATTCTCTTAGAAAAGCTACAGCCTCCTCTGGAGATCGCATATCTGGCTCCGTAACAATTTCAATCAAAGGCACTCCTGTTCGGTTGTAATCGATTAAGGTGATAGGCTCATCATCTAGATGTATCAGCTTTCCAGCATCCTCTTCTAGGTGAATTCTCGTTATTCCGATTCGTTTCGGCCTTTCACTCACCTTAATGTCCATAAATCCCTCTCCACAGATGGGTAAATCAAATTGGGAGATTTGATATGCCTTAGGCAGGTCAGGATAGAAATAGTTTTTTCGATCAAACTTATTTACCCTATTGATACGACAATTTAATGCACTGCCAGCTCTCATGGCAAGATGGATTACCTCTTCATTTAGTACAGGCAGCGTTCCCGGAAGACCCGTACAAATGGGACAAGTATTTTCGTTGGGTTGGGAACCAAACTCCGTCGAACAGCCACAGAATATTTTAGATTTTGTTTTTAATTCCACATGGATTTCAAGTCCTATAATCGTTTCAAACATGGTTATTCTGCCTCCTTTAATGGTTCAGTTTCCGAAAAAATCCCCAATCCTTGCTCTAAGCTATAGGCAGCTTGCAATAATTGCTTTTCCGTATAATGATCACCAATCAACTGCAATCCAATGGGTAGCTTTTCTTGACTAAATCCACAGGGAATGGAAATGGCAGGCACGCCTGCAATATTCATGTTTACCGTATAAATATCGGCCAAATACATTGCCAGGGGATCTGAGGTCTTTTCCCCTATAGAGAATGGTAGTACGGGTGATGTTGGTGTCAAAATAATGTCGTAGGAGCCAAAGGCTGTTTTCATTACTTGCTTTATTTTTTTACGAAGCATCATAGCTTTGTTGTAGTATGCATCATAATAGCCTGAAGAAAGCACATAGGTTCCTAACATAATCCTTCTCTTTACCTCTTTACCAAAGCCCTCTGCCCTCGTATTTTCCATCAGTCCTTCAATTCCAGTGAAACTTTCGGCCCTATACCCATACCGCACACCATCATATCTTGCAAGATTTGCACTCGCTTCTGCTGATGAAATAATGTAGTAAGCAGATAGTCCTGACTCCATGATAGGTAAAGAAAACTCCTCTATCGTGGCACCTGCTTCTTTAAATCGCATGATAGCTTTTTCAATTGCAGTCCTAATCTCTGGGTCTAAGCCCTCCTGAAAGCACTCCCTAGGGACGCCTATACGCAGTCCCTTCACACCTTTATCCAAATCTGATATATAGTCTTTTACTGGTTCCCCCTGAGTACTGGTGGTGTCAAAAGGGTCATTGCCCTGAATTGCCTGAAGACTTAAGGCACAATCTTTCACTGTTTTCGTAAAAGGGCCAATTTGATCTAATGAGGATGCAAAAGCAATCAATCCATATCTTGAAATCAACCCATAAGTAGGCTTCAATCCAACTGCTCCACAGAATGCAGCAGGCTGTCGAATAGACCCCCCTGTATCTGATCCTATGGTTAATGGTGCGAACCCTGCCGCCAGAGCCGCTGCAGACCCCCCAGATGAACCCCCTGGAACCTTACTAAGATCCCAAGGGTTTTTTGTCTTTTGAAATGCTGAATTTTCCGTGGATGATCCCATTGCAAATTCATCCATATTTGTTTTTCCTATGATAATGGCGCCTGCCTCTTTTAACTTCCGAATAACAGTGGCATCGTAGGGCGGAACGAAATCTTCTAGCATCTTCGAGGCACAGGTTGTTTTAATGCTTCGAGTACAGATATTATCCTTAACAGCCACGGGTATGCCTCCCAGAAAGCCAATATCCTCCCCCGCCGCCATTTTTTCATCCAATGCTGCGGCTTCCTTTAATGCTGATTCTTCGCAAAGGGTAATAAATGCTCCAATCTGAGGATCTAGTTTTCTAATACGGTCCAAATAGCTTTGAACGATTTCAGTAATGGTAAACAGCTTTTCTCTATATCCCATTTGAATCTTCTCAATGGTCATCTGTTCTATTTTCATAGTGTCACTCCTATTCTATAACCTTTGGAATTGAAAGGTAGGCTTCCTTCATTCCCTTTGTATTTTGAAACAATTCTTCTTTGTTTCCAAAAGGTTTTATCTCATCCTTTCTAAGGACAGGCGTTCCGTTGGTGGCGATGTCTACATTTTCAAAGATTAGGTCTTCCTTATCGAGGTTTTGAAAATGATCTAAAATTCCTTCAAATTCATGGGAAAAATCTTCAGCCTCAGATTCAGTAACTTTCAATTTTGCCAGCTTTGCTATATAATAAATGGTTTCTGTCGTTATTTTCATCTTCAATCCTCCTATGGTACAATTCTATTCAAGTCTCTTGGAAACAACGTGGATTCTCGGATGTTTTCTAAATCGAGAATTTTCATGGTAATTCGTTCCAACCCGATGGCAAATCCGCCATGGGGAGGCATTCCATACTTGAAGCTGTCTAGATAAAAAGTAAAATCATCAGGATTTGCACCAAACTTAATGATATTTTGTTTCAACATCTCGTAATCATGAATTCTTTGACCACCAGTAGTGATTTCCAAACCCTTATATATCAAGTCAAAGCTCTTGGTCATGCCGATCAGCTGATCATCAGGCATGGCGTACATAGGTCTCTTTGCCGCAGGATACTTTGTGAGAAATACAAAATCACTATGATATTTTTCCTTCACATACTTTGAAAATAAAATCTCTCCTTCTGCATCAATGTTGCCTACAGGTGATTTTTTTTCGTATTCCTCCAACAATATTCGCTGTACCTCACTTAAAGGAATTCTAGGTATTTCCGGCATTTCTGGCAATGCAATATGAAACATATCAAATTCTCTTTTACATGTATTTTGTAAGTGCTGGAACAGAAACCTCATGAAGCCTTCTTCTAAATCCATTAAATCATTTTCATCGTCTATAAATCCCATCTCCACATCTAAGCTTACATATTCATTTAAATGTCTCCAAGTATTGTGTAATTCTGCTCGATAGGCATGACCAATTTCGAAAACTGATTCGAATCCTGCCCCAACCATCATTTGCTTATAAAACTGAGGACTTTGGGCCAAAAATGCCCTTGTTTCAAAATAATTTACAGTAAATAGTTCAGATCCCCCTTCCGTTCCCGATGCCACAATCTTTGGTGTATGAATTTCAGAGAAGCCATAACCCCTCAGATAATTACGAAATGCCTCTACAATCTCTCCTTGAATTTTAAATACTGCCCTTTTATCCGGTCTACGCAGGCCAATCGTTCGATGATCCAATTGTGTTTCTAAGGATGCGTTGATCTCTCTCTGATTGATGCTAAAGGGCAAAAGTTCATAATAGGTCTTTCCTAAAATCTCCATTGATTTCACGCGAACCTCAATCCCCTCAGAAGCCTTTTCATTTTCAAACACTGTCCCCACTATGGTGACGGCCATTTCCAGTTTTAATTCCTTAAGTAACCCTTCATCTTCTATTACCAGTTGAACAATCCCCGTTTTATCTCTCAAAAACACAAAGGCAAATTTCCCAAAACTTTTCATTTTGTATATCCAACCCTTTAGTAATACCTCTTTCTCTTTCATCTGTTCTAGTTCCTGAATCCATACTCTTTTCATCTTTCCTTTCTCCTTTCTCATCTTTCCTTTCTCCTTTCTCATCTTTTCATTTCCCATATTGCTGCCGCCAAGTCCCAATAATATATAAATTCTTATCAAAAACAAATAAAAAGCCTATCATCCCTATAAAGGGACGAAAGGCTTACTTCCGCGGTACCACCCAAATTAGCTGTACGGCTCACTCGATCAGTACGGAAATATCATAGATACATCGATACTGTCCAATCAATAACGGTTTGGCTCCGTCTAAGCCTACTTTCCCAATGGATTTCGGTTAGAAACTCCGAGATGTTCTTCAAAATAGGTCCCGTATTGGTCTCTCACTATCACCAACTCGCTGAAACAACTTCCTAAGTTTACTCTTCTCATCATTGTCTTTCATTTATCATTTTTCTGAATTTTACACCTATTTCCACGCTATGTCAACACTATTCTCTAAAAAAATTATTTTTTTCTCTAATAACTATGGATACATGTTACTATTTCCACATTTTTTCCCCGTTATACTCCCTTTCGGCTGGCTCCATATGAATAATTACCTCTCTGATATCCTGGAACTCACGAATAATTTTGTCTTTGATATCATGGGATAGGGTATGGGCTTCTTCTAGACTGATTTCTTTGGCCGCACCTACATGAAAATCCATCATGATGTGATTTTCTTTTCCCCTCGTTCTAATCTTATGACAATAGATTACATTTGGAAAGCCCATCACCAGTCCATTTATTTTTTCAGAATCAAGTACAGACGCGTCAGATAAAACATTGATACTAGGAATTAATACCTCTAGTCCGGCTTTAATGATGAGCAAAGCAATAACCACTGCTACGATGGTGTCCATCAAAAGAAAGTTGTACTTAATTGCAATTAAGCTTACGATGACAGACAACGACACATAGATATCGCTTTTCGTGTGGTTGGCATCGGAAATCAGTATTGCACTTTTTAGTTCCTTCCCTTTATCACTTTCATACTTGGTAATCATAATATTGATCATTAACGTGACGATCATCACCACAAAACTTACAGTATTTATCTCTGGTACCTGAGGATTTCGAAATCTCCCATAGGCTTCGGTTAATATTTGAAAGGAAACAAAGAATAAGAGTAATCCAATAATTACGGTTGCCAAGGTTTCAAATTTATGATGTCCATAGGGATGTCCTTCATCGGCAGGCTTTGAAGCAATCCAAATGCCAATCAGCCCCACGATATTTGAAGTACCATCGGACAAGGAGTGATAGCCATCAGCAGTCATACTTGAAGTCCTGGTCATTATTCCATAAAAGATTTTAGCTGCTGCTACCGCAAGGTTAAGAACCAAAATTCCTAAAAGGATGTTTCTCACCTGTTTATAGTTTCTTTTATCCATCTGGAAATCATCTCCCTAAAAGCTGCTGTCAAATATATATTTACCAATAAGTAGTTGAAAAACTCTTATATACATATCCATACCAATAGCATATCTTATTGTTTCAATCAAAACAATTATTAAATTCATCATTACTCTAATTGACTTTTACCACCTTATGTTTTGGAATAAACATAATTTCTAGTCAATATTCTTCACAATTGGAATCTACCTATCTATACAGTTAAATTATTCACCACATCTAATTTCAAGCTTAAGGCAAACTAAAACAGGAGGTGTTTATATGACAAGAGAAGAAGTTGATAATCGTTTTAACAACAATGGATTGGGAAATTTACAGTTGGTCAACCTAAGCCAAGAAGAATTGGATAGGATTAGGGATCTTGAAGATGAAATCAACAAGAATGCCCATGGAGACAGAGTCTCTTTGATGGCTTTAACTGTAAAGAAGACCATCCAATAATTTCAAAAGCTCCTAGCTATATGTTAGGAGCTTCCATACTGCACTTTTTTAAAAAAGAAGCCAGTACTTTGATGTACTGACGATTAGAAAAGATTTTCCTATTCCTTTGCATCTGGAATAAACAATTGCTGTCCATTTTTTTTATAATTTCCAATGATTTTCTGGCCCTCATCAGAAGTAATGAAATCGATAAATGCTGCTGCTGCTTTTTTATGAGTATTGGGATGTTTTTCAGGATTTACAGCGATGACACCATAGGGATTTAGGAGCATAGGGTCTCCATGCTGTATGACCTTCAGAACCACTTTCTCAGCCATGGCATACCAAGTACCACTATCCACGAGGGTATAAGCACCCATTTCACTGGCCATCATTAATGTATCTCCCATGCCTTGACCAGATTCCATATACCATTTACTACCCTGGGGCTTTAATTCATATCTTTCCCAAATCCCAAGTTCCTTCTTATGGGTTCCTGATTGATCACCTCTGGAGAGAAAACTTGATTTTTTATCAAATATCATTTTCATGGCATCTTCTACATCCTTAGCATCACCTGCCTTGGCAGGGTCATCCTTTGGTCCTACGATAAAAAAGTAGTTATACATTACGTCCCTTCTGTTCATTCCAAAACCACTTGCCACAAATTCATCCTCTGCCTTTCTCGCATGGACCAAGATCACATCAGCATTTCCCTGTTTCGCCATTTCAATAGCTTCTCCTGTACCTACGGCAATCGTCTTTGTTTTAACCCCATAGGTCCCATCAAAGGCAGTCACCAATACATCTAATAACCCAGTATCTTGAGTGCTGGTTGTGGTCGCCAAAACCATTGAGGATTCTATGGATGCTGGATGTTGTCCTCCATCTGTATCGTTCATCTCCGCTGACGGATTTTCAGAAGTTTTCATTACAGCCCCATTCACATCCGTAGATTTATCCATAACCTGGCCAAATACGACGCCTAAGCATATCAGAATAACCCCTGTTATAAGTAAGCTTACATACAGACGTCTCCCTCTTTTCTTCCTACTGTAAACCATATATACCCCCCTAACCGTTCATATCAATAAATCATTTCCCCAGAAATAAATAATCTCGTCCTTTCATTTCTTGGAAACATAAAAACCTGTTCATTGCTGCCATGTTCTACAATACCACCATTCATCATAAAGACAGTATAATCTCCCAATCGTTTGGCTTGAAACATGTTATGGGTTACCAAGATAATGGTAGTACCATATTTCTCCTTCGCATGCACAATCAGTCTTTCAATCTGGGTCACATTGGTGGGATCTAGATTTGCCGTTGGCTCATCGAGAAACAATACCTTAGGTCTAAACACCATGGCCCTTGCCACGGCGATTCGTTGAGCTTCCCCTCCGGAGATTGTCTCAGCTTTCTGATGGGCTATTTCCATCAGTCCAATCAGCTCTAAAACTTCATATACTTGCGTCTTTATCTCTTCCTGGGGCACACCACGGATCTTAAGTCCATAGGCAATATTATCGAAAACAGTCCCCTGGAACATCACGGCACTTTGAAATACCATGGCCATGGATCTTCTGTTATGATCCCCCTGTTTGGGTCCACCTGTGATATCTTGATCTACAAATAGTATTTTTCCTCCGTCGGAAATAATCAGTCCGTTCAAGATGGATAACAGAGTGCTCTTTCCAGCACCGCTAGGTCCTATAATTGTAGTGATTGCACCCCTTGGAATCTGAAGCTCCTCAATATTTAATACGACTTTTCCTTTAAACTGCTTCACCAAATTTTTAACTCTGAAAACAACCTCCATACTACATCTCCACCTTTCCCCGGCGGATCATGTCAATTCCGGAAGTGATCAGAAGGGATAAAAGTAATAATATAATGCCTAATGCAAGGGCTTCCTGAAACTCACCCATCCCCTTATGTAGTGCGATGGCTGTTGTCATGACTCTAGTCTGAAACCGTATGTTTCCTCCCACCATCATCACGGCCCCCACTTCTGCTAAAAGTCTTCCAAAAGCAACGATAATGGATGACCCAATGGCATAGCGGGCCTCCCTAATCAAGGTCCATACCAGTTGGTAGCGACTGGCCCCTAAGCTGATGGCGGTATTACGTAAAAGAGGATTTAGTCCTTGAATCGCAACGATGGTCAGACCTGTAATAATCGGTACGGCCAACATGACCTGGGCGATAATCATAGCTGTTTGACTGAACAATAACCTTAAGCTTCCTAGAATCCCAAACTGGTTTGACAGCAATATATAAACAATGAGTCCCACCACCACGGGCGGTATACCCATCAGTGTGTTGATGATGTTTACAACAATGTTCTTCCCTTTAAATTGTTTTAGGGCTATTGTTGCACCAATTGGAATCCCTATCATCCCGCTAAAGATAACAGCGATCGTCGATATTTTTAATGACAATAGGACAATGCCATATAATTCAGGATCAAAGGATAGAAGCTTTTGAATTGCCATGACCAGTGCTTCTTTAAAATATGTCATGATTTCCCCCCTTAACAAATATAAATAAAAAAACAATCTTGGAAGGATTGTTTGTACTCAAAAAAGCATATGTTGCTACACTTTTTACATAGTATTTTCCTTTCCTAACTCGGGAGGCTTGGCAATTTCTCACGAAACCCTTTGGATAAACCATCGGTTATAGCTTCATAGAAGAATCTTTAGAAGATATAACTCGGAAAATATCACATATTCTGTTTTCTTCGAGCTTTAGACCCGTGTCTCACCCTAAAATGATGGTACATATCTAGTCAATATTATATTGATTTTCTACAGGAAAGTAAATATTGTTTTAATAATTTTCAATATATTCTTAAGGTTAAGCTATCCTTTAAATAGTCTCCATTTCATGAGGGTAGACATATAATAGACTATACAACTATGAATATGAAAGGGTGAAGACCTTGTTATCTGTTCCTTTTAACCCCTATACAAATCCCAATATTCCCGCCCATGGTATCCAAGCCATGGGCTGCCCAGTACCTTATCAACTAAAAGTCGTAGGTAGTGCCGATGTTCAAGTAACCCCAGATATAGCATCTGTTGTCCTAGGGGTTTCCACTGAAAACCCTGGGCTTACACTGGCCCAAGAGCAAAATACCCAAACGATGAACAAGGTAATCCAAGGCTTGATCGCTGCTGGTATTCCACAGAAGGATATCCAAACTCAATCCTATACCATTGATCCCCAATATGACTATGTAGAAGGACGACAAATATTTAGAAATTACCGTGTTGTCCATATGCTTCTAGTCACCATCCGTAACATAGCTAGGATAGGCATCATCATTGATCAAGCCGTAGCCAACGGCGCAAATACGATCAATAACATTGTTTTCTCGAGTTCTGATCCATCCAAATACTATAATCAAGCCCTTATCCTAGCGGTCAAAGATGCCATCCATAAGGCCCTGGTCATTGGACAAAGCATCAGGGCTGTTGTCTCAGAGGTGCCTATCCATATTGTAGAAGAATCCAGTCAGCCTGTGATATTTGATGATAGACAACTATTTAAGGCAGTTGAGGGCGCTACCCCTATTCAACCAGGGCAGATAGATATCGCTGCAAGAATCATCGCAACATTTGCCTACAGACCCCTGCAATAATAATGCTCAAAGCTAAAAAAACATGTAGCAATACTTATATTGCTACATGTTTTTTTAGCTTCATACATACCTACCTTATCCAATATCTTAACTATACGATTTTCTGTCCCTGGTACCGTTCCCCTCCTGCATCTGGAATGATACCATAACGTTCTGTCCATAGGGTCTTATACTTTAATGCTTGAGCATGGATACTATCCATATTCTCTACTGTTTTAATCACTTTACCTGGCATACCTACCACCAGTGAATTTGGGGGAATCACTTGGTTTTCTCTAATCAAAGCACCAGCTGCAACAATACTTCCCTTTCCAATCACAGCACCATTCAAAACAATGGCTCCCATACCAATTAAACAGTGATCTTCTATGGTACATCCATGAATGATGGCATTATGCCCTATGGTTACATAATCGCCTATGATGGTTGCATGGTCGTCAGCCACATGAACTACACTGTTATCTTGAATATTGGTATAGTTCCCAATTTCAATGTGATTCACATCGCCTCTCACCACTGTGTTAAACCAAACACTACTAAATTCCTTCATCGTCACTGCGCCAATTACCTGAGCCCCATCTGCTACAAAGGTTTTAGGATCTAACTGAGGGGACACACCTTCAAACTCTTTTATCATATCCATTTTCTCTCCTTTTCTCTGGCGGTTTTTTTGTCTAATGTTATTCTGTTTTAATCTCTGGATGCCTATGTACTATAAATCCTCCCCAGGAGGAGCACCTATATATACTATTCTACATAATATTTTTATAGATAGTAACACTTTTCAGAATAAAAAGCGTCCAGAAATATATATCCTGAACGCTTTCCTTTGTTCATAGAAAACTTTTTTAATCATTTCGTCTTCCCAAGAATCCCGAGATCATTAGGAGTCTTAGTAATTGCATGACTGCCATGGCTGTAGCAGCCACATAAGTTAGTGCAGCCGCATTCAAAACCTTCTTGATTGGTTTTTCTTCTTCAACCGTAACATATGCCCCATCCGCCAACATTGTCAATGCTCTGCTGCTGGCGTTGTACTCAACAGGTAATGTAATGATTTGAAATGCTACAGCAAACATGAATATGAATATCCCCATGGAGGCCAATGACTGTGAACCCAAGATTACTCCTAGGAACAACAGGGGTAACGCCGCTTGGGATCCAATACTGGCCAGGGGAAAGATCATGTTTCGTAGGCTCAACATGGCATATCCTTCACTGTGCTGGGCCGCATGCCCTACCTCATGGGCAGCAATTCCTAATGCTGCAAGAGATGTTCCGTGATAAATGTCCCTAGACAGCCTTAAGACCTTTTGTTTTGGATCATAGTGGTCTGTCATGTGTCCAGAAACCATCTCAATGCTTACATCCCCTATCCGTTGGTCCCGCAAGAGCCGATTAGCCAGTTCAGCACCAGTGATGCCATTCTGAGAACCATATCTGGAGTACTTGCTATAGGCTGATTTTACCCTGCCTTGTGCAATCATGGCTAATATAATGGCAGGGACTAACAATATAAATGTTGGATCAAAAAATGGTATCATATTTATTCCTCCTATTTATTTTATTTGAACTTTGTTGCTCAGCTTGTAGTCACACTTTACGGACAGCATCACCTCCTATAAATAATACAAAAGACCTTTAACATAATTCCATCTTGTCAGATGGAATTATGTTAAAGGTCTTACTTCTTCTAGAAAACAAAGGACAAAGCCAGACAGCCTAAGCTATCGATTGTTGACTTTATCTCCCTTACCGGGCAGTTACTCCCCTTTAACAGGTTATATATTCTATTTGTATATCAGTATATCATACCTTTATCAAAAAAACAATTTCTTTCACTTTTATATCTCTTCAAAGCATTCTAGCCCTTGAAGCACCTGCATATCCCCTCAACAAATTGTGTATAATAACATCGTAAACCTCAAACAATGCAAAGGAGGTTCTTTGATGGAAGATAAACAAATACATGAGAAAGTAGATGCAAGTGGTTCAGGTCTATTGCTAGCCCCGGATGTATGGACCATGACAATTTTAATGGTCAACCTATGCCTTGTGGGATATCCCCATGATCGTTCAAAAGGATGGGTGCTGGTAGATGCAGGTATTGCCGATTCGACCCATCGTATTTTAGAAGCTGCTTCAGAACGCTTTGGATCATCCCAAAAGCCCCAAGCCATCATTTTGACTCATGGCCATTTCGACCATGTGGGTGCTGTAAAGGAGCTTGCTGATCAGTGGGACGTCCCTGTTTATGCCCATGCATCAGAATTACCTTACCTGACGGGTCAACTGGACTATCCCCCAGCTGATCCTAGTGTAGGTGGAGGGCTGATGGCAAGAATTTCATCTCTCTATCCAAGACAAGCTATCGACTTGGGAAATCGAGTGAAGCCGTTGCCTTCTGATGGTACCATTCCCTTTATGGCTGGCTGGCGTTGGATTCATACGCCAGGCCATACACCAGGTCATGTTTCTCTTTTTAGAGATGAGGACGGCGTTCTGATTGCAGGTGATGCCTTTACCACGGTGAAGCAAGAATCTGCCTGGGCAGTGTTGACACAGGAAAAAGAAATTCATGGACCACCTGCCTACTTCACTACAAACTGGCAGAAAGCCTGGCGGTCTGTAGAAAAGCTAAGAGCACTCTATCCAAAGGTAGTCATCACTGGTCATGGCCAACCTATGTACGGTGACAATCTATCAGAGCAACTGGATGCTTTAGCCAAAAATTTTGATGAACTTGCAATCCCCGATCAAGGGCGCTATGTACATTAACATAGATACATACGTAAAATAGCCTTCTTAAGCCTAATATATCAGGCTTATAGGAGGCTGTTTTATTGTTTGTTAAATTTTTCTATTTTTTTGCATTCCCTTGCATATATATTTAAAGAATAGAAAGGGGATTATTCCATGGGCAAAATTATTCCTATTCTCTTTGCCATCCTGGCGGGGATTTTTACAACCATTGAAGCAACCATCAATGTGAAACTGGGTCGAATCGTTTCACCAAAGATCGCAACACTTCACAATTTAATCACAGGCCTCCTTGTCATTCTAGTAGCAAATTTACTTAAGGGAACCATTCATGAGTACAAAAAAATCCTTCAAGTAGAACCACTATGGCTCATCGGTGGCGTATTCGGAACACTGATTGTGTATATGGGTATTAAGGCAATTCCTAAGCTTGGTGTGGCCAACACACTTACCATCATCGTCGCTTCTCAAATTATTAGCGGCTTATTTGTAGATGCCTTTATTCTAAAACAAGAAAGTCTCTACCTGTTCAAGATCTTCGGTATACTCTTTCTATTGTTAGGCACCTATCTCCTTATAAAATGACTTTCCAGCCCTATACAGAGGCTTTTATAAACCCCTAATCCATTCTATGACTTTATGTTATATAAAGGATGCCACTTGATTGCGCCCTTTTTTCTTTGCTTGATAAAGGGCAAGGTCCGCCATATGAATAAATGACGCTATGTTTATTTGCCCGTTGGGGATAATCGTTGCGACGCCCAGGGTAATACTTACAATATCACTGACTGGAGAGCGTTGATGAACAATTCCTATATCTTCTATCCTGCGCCTCATCTCTTCAGCCATGGACAAAGCCCCTGTTAAATCTGTATGGGGCAGTACAGCCACAAATTCATCGCCCCCATACCTAGCAAGGAAATCTCCAGGTCTTTTTAAGCTTCCTTTTAATCCATTGGCCACCTGTAATAAGCAGTGGTCTCCTTTCAAATGGCCATAGTGATCATTGAATTCCTTAAAATAGTCTATATCAATGATTATCAAAGACAAATAGGATATTTCTCTCCTTCCTCTCATCCACTCTATCTCCAAGTATTCATCAAATCTCCTACGATTAGGAATTCCAGTTAAACCATCGTTTTGAGAGAGATTTAGCAGTCTTTGGTTTTCCAACTCTAAATCACTAATTCGTTTCCTTAACTCAATATTTTTCAAATGATATATTTCCTTTTCTCGCTGGACCTCCTCTATTTTCAATAGAAGATCCTCTTTTCCCCCACCGTATTCTCTGTCCATCTGTCCCCCTCCAACCAGCTTAGCATCCAACCTCATTTAGGCTTGTCTTAAGAAGTTTCTATGGACCATATATATGCAAAAAAACTGCCGAATATCACAGCAGTTCTTCTTCATATATATTTAGTTTTCTATGTCGATACCCGCCATTTTTATAAGATACATGGCATTCCTAGTTGTTGAGATGCCTGGCCTCAGCCTATAATCAAAGTGAAGCTCTTCATTCTCGTAGTACTCTTTGAAATGAAAATTCCGCACTGTTCCCTGGGTTTCCGCCTCAAGCTCTCCCAGCTCTAAATCATGGGTTGATACGAATCCCATAGTTTTTCCCCGAATGAGTTGTTTAATTAGCATCTTTGCTCCCAAATGTCGATCATGGGAATTGGTACCTTTAAAAATCTCATCCAACAAGAAAAACACAGGTTTCTCTCTCTTCACAGCCTCTATAATTTTTCGGATTCTTAGCAATTCAGCATAAAAGGAGGAAATACTTTGCCCTAGGTCATCATGAACCCGCATGCATGTATGAATCTCCATGGTGGCACATTGAAATAGCTTGGCGTAAACGGGTGCTCCTGCATAGGCCAAAACTAGGTTCACCCCTGCACTTCTAAGAAATGTACTCTTTCCAGACATATTCGACCCTGTAATCAACAGTACACTGGTGGGTCTTTTTACCTTAAAATCATTTCTTGTACATTTCTGTCCCAGCAAAGGGTGTCCCATTTCCTGGGCAATGAGTACTGGTGCTCCTCCTAGGATCTCAGGTTGTGTCCAATTGGGCTGGTCATATCCTATCATAGATAGACTTGCCAAGGCTTCCATTTCCCCAATACTGTTCAGCCACTGGCCGAAATATTGACCAGACTCATTTTTCCAGCGCTCTAGCTTCCACAGACTGTGATAATCCCATAGGGTTAATATATTTATGGGAAGAAATAGGACATTGTAACGCTGAGAAAAAAACTCAACCGCCTGAAAGAATTTTTTAATTTGTTTTGATGGCAGTTCTTTTCTCTCATTCAACATTTGCATCCTTATCTTATTAAGATATGAATTTTCAAATTTCTGATTTTCAATACATGAAATCATTCCTGTATATACGTCTATATCATCTTTATATCGATAAACTGTATTGAATATTCGTGTCCTTTCCTTGTTTCCTATTTTCAACATTACCAAGTGTACACCCACTGCAGCAATAAAATATCTATAAGGTAAAGCTTGATTTACAAAGGTATGCCACCCTATAACCGCTGTCATCCCAGGGAGAAGATACAACAGCATTTGTAGCCCTGGTTTTTTATCCATTGCATCGGGTGATTTCATCCATTGAAGCAAAGACTCTGGATTTGACATTTCAGCAGTAGCCAGCCGAGCTTCCGCAGCAAACCGCTGTCGCCATCGGATTAAATTCGATAATTCCCTGATGGCTCCTTGACGTTCATAAATACTCTCCAACTCTTTCCGTGGATTGGCAAGAAGTTCTGCTAACTTTTTTCTTCCTAAATTTGTTCTGGCAGTATTGATCCATTGAAATAACGAACCTCTTCCAAATAGATCTAAGTCCTCTGCATAGGGATGTCCCTCATCGCGGAAATCCTCTCCTTTATCTTTAAAGACATGCCATCCCCCATCTATTCGGTGGGCCGATTCCTGGTTCAGCTTCCAAAGAATCTCTGAATATTTACTTTGTCCCTGAATCTTTCTATGATATATTACCAAAGGGATAAACAAGCATAGGCTAACTACTAACACCAACACACCTCTGGTGCTCTTGTCCATTCCAAAAAGACTCATGCTGGTTACTATACCCCCTAGGGAAACTACCAGCCTTATTTTACTGACTTTACTCACTGCTTGATGCTGTCTTTTATATAAGCGTTCATAGTGTTTCTTCTTTCTTCCGTAAGAATCTTTAGGGTTTATCAATCAGTGTAACCTCCTTCAGAAGCTCTTTTATCCTTTACATTTTTATATTATAACACTTATTTAGCAATAAAATAGAGACAGTTTCCTGCCCCATGGTTGATAAATGATTCAATGTATATATCCTTGAGATACTAGCTTATTCTTGAGCCACTATATACTTCCCTTTCCCTCTCAAGACGAGCAAGTTTCCTGTGGATTTCTTCCAATGCTTCTTTCATTAGAGTTTTTTCTCGCTCTAACTCCATAACCATTATAATGTTTCTATCTTTCATCATCCTAAATGCATCCTTGAATCCCTGTATTTCTTCCCTATGTATGTCTCCAGCCTGCTCAAAAATTTTAATCTTGCCTTCATATTGAAGTTCTTCTCTTTTGATCTTTCTCAAGACATACTCTTTAAATAAAATATTCTCTTGAATCTTTTTTTCCCATTTTTTTAATGCTTCTACTTGTGATTGAATAACAGACCCCACCCTTCAAGCCTCCTTTTCATAAATCTAATAATTCGGCAGAAGCCTTCCATTTCCTCTATTTCTACCCTATGTAGTTATTGTTAACAAAGGAAAAATTTACACCACGCCAATGCATAATACTTCCCGTCCCAATAACACTGCCACCTTTTGCGTGACATTTACCAACGAATCAGTTAAAATTATTTTGTAATCTAAATTTACGGAGGACTAATCTTTATGGATCTTAAAATCGTTTATTTATGTTTTTTTGGATTTCTAGCCCAATTTATCGACTCTATTGCCGGTGGTGGTGGTCTAATCAGTATTCCTGCACTCTTTGCCTTCGGTATCCCTCCCCATTTTGCATTGGGTACCAATAAATTCGGCGCCATGTTTGGCACCGTCTCTAGCTCTATAGGTTTCATACAATCTAAAAAAATACATATTCCCATGTTAAAGTATATGGTTCCATGTACTATTGTTGGCGCTGTATTAGGGGTAAATACTGTATTGTTAATTGACCAGAAAATATTGAGCAGTATTATTTTAGTCCTTCTTGCCGTTGTCTGTGTTTATACAGTGCTAAAAAAGGACTTGGGCAGTACAGACGAATTTTCTGGCATGAGTCGAAAAAACATCTTGATTGGTTGTTCCATTGCATTTATTTTAGGTTTTTATGATGGTTTCTTTGGTCCTGGAACTGGATCTTTCCTGATTTTTTCATTTATCACCTTTCTAGGATTCGATTTCTTAGTAAGCTGTGGTAATGGGAAGGTCCTAAATGCCTGCAGCGGCCTGGCATCCTTTGTCGTCTTTGCCCTCCATGGAAAAGTCATCTATGCCGTAGGTATTCCTTTGGCCATATCGATGATTCTAGGTGCCCTTGTGGGTACAAAGCTAGCCATAAAGAACGGCGCAAAGTTAATCAAGCCAATATTTCTAGTCGTTTCTTTAGGCTTCATTATCAAGTTATCCTATGGATTTTTTCAATAGAGAGACGGTAGATTTATATCTACCGTCTGTTTTATTACTGGCCATTGGTTCCCCTTCACTATCCTTTGATGACACAAATGGTTCTCAACTTCTTTATGGGCCGCACGATATCTAACTCCTGGGAGATGACAAAGTCAATATCCTTATAGGCTTTTCTGCTTTCTTCTGATATATCATTCTTATTGTTTTTTCCCAAAATCACGTGGTTTTTTTGCAAATCTAGTAGCGTATCTTCCACTGAATAACTTGCTTTCGCTTTATTCCGTGACAGCACTCTTCCGGCGCCATGGGAACATGAGTCGAAAGAAGCAGGATTGCCAACGCCCTCTACGATGTAGGAATAGGACCCCATGGCACCCGGTACAATACCCCGCATCCCCTTCGATACACGAATTGCCCCTTTCCGGTGAACCCATACCTCTTTTCCATAATGCACTTCTTGTGCAGCATAATTATGATGGGCATTCACCTCATTACTGAATTTCATATGGGGAAGCTTTTTCGCCATTTCAGTTTTTATGATCTCAATCATACGCTTTCTATTATACATAGCAAAGGCCAAAGCCATGTTCATCCACTGAATATAGTCCTGGCCAGCCTCGTCCTTTACAGATAAATATGACAAATCATAAGATCCAGGCACCTTCACATTATCCCGTTTATTTATATCCTTTGCCAAACGATCAAAGTAATCAGCAATCTGACTTCCCATATTTCTGCTGCCACTGTGCACCATGATTCCAATCATGTCTTTCTCATCCCCTTGAATTTCTATAAAATGATTTCCCGAACCTAGTGTACCGATCTGTTGAAAAGCATTGGGAAAACACGATTTCCACAATTCAGGGTGTTTTTTTTTCTGGTTTTTCTCAAATTCACTGTCTTCTCGAACCAACTCATGAAAATTGAAAAATTCCTCTGACTCCTGCAGCTTACTATGCTTTGCAAAACCTGTTGGAATGTTTCTCATGATTTGCCCCACCAAATGTTTATATTCATCTTCCTTAAGCTCAGATCGATGGATATTGGTATCCATATAGGCCATACCACAGCCGATGTCCTTACCAACCCCATTGGGAATTACTGTATCAATGGCAGCAATAACGCCCCCAATCGGCATGCCGA
>CALECF010000184.1 GCA_937948705.1 uncultured Anaerosolibacter sp.
CAGGGAAGGCCACGGAAAAAGGAGTATCTTATTTTCTTCATGATGTAGATGGGGCAAAAAAACTTGTCATCGATATGTATAACGATGGAGAGATAGAATAGAAGCGGTGTTATTTACATCGCTTTTTTTTACGACCATATATACGACCATATAGAGGGAGTAAATAATTTTATAGCATCATTTGCTGGGTGAAAAAAAGGGATAATGGAATGGGTGTTGAATATATAAGTGAGTAAATTTCATAATTCTTAGATATTGATTTTTCTAAAATCTAGCTGATACAAAAAGGGGTTTCACCCCATAATGTCGAATAGATTAAGTGCGAACAAAACCTTCGAAAAAGGAGTGAAACCACTTAATGTATATTCGACAAGTAACCTTTATTTCCTTTGAAGAAATCATCCAATTTCAACCACAAACCAAATTAGAAATGATTTTTTCAACACTAGATGTGAGCAAGCTTGCAAACGCTTTAAGAAAATCTAATGATTCTAGAGGCCCAAAAGGTTATGAGCCTGCATCTCTAATTTACTCTCTCATTGCCATGCAAGTAGAACGAATGAAAGTAGTTAAAGATCTTGTTAGAAACTTAAAGCAAAACCCAGTATTACGCTATTGTTGTGGCTTTGATGTTTTGGGAGAAGTTCCATCAGAAGCAACTTTTAGCAGATTCTTAGCCAAACTTACTGAATCAAAGGAATTAGAAGATTTATTCTACTCCCTTGTCAAAGAAGCGAAAGAACTAAACATCGTTGATGGAACAACTGTGGCAATTGATTCTACGAAGCTAGACGCTTTTGAAGCTCCAATACCAAAATCTAAAATCATTGATGATGGTACCAATCCAAACTGGGGTAAGAAAAAAGATACCCATGGTAATGATGTAAAGTGGTTCGGATGGAAGCTTCATATTTTGTGTGATGTAAAAAGTGAATTGCCTTTAGATATATTGATAACACCAGCAAATGTTTATGATGGTACACAAGCAATACCTTTAATTGAGCAGTTTACCAAAAACTATAAAAATATCATTCATCCACTACATTATGTGATGGATTCAGGCTATGATTTTGAAAATACTTACAAGGAAATTGTAAGTAAATATAATGGATTGCCTATCATAGCATATAATCCTAGAGGAAGCTACGCTCCTCCCGAAGGGCTCGATGAAAACTTTGACCCTGTCTGCTCCGCAGGATATAAACTTATCTATTGGGGCAAGGATGGAGATTACTTAAAATTCAGGTGTCCCCATGCCGTAGGCAGATGCGACTGTCCCTATGGAATGATTTGGTGCTCTACATCCAATTATGGATATACCTTGAAACTAAACTATAAAGAAGATCCAAGACATCACGGTTATCCTTTAAGGTCTAGTATTGAATGGAAAAAGCTTTATGATAGTAGAACAGCCGTTGAACGTTGCAATAGTAGGTTAAAAGAATATCTTAGTACGGATAACATAAGGTCTAGAGGTATTAAAAAGGCTAAAGTATACGCTCTATTAAACTGGATTGCATTAGTTGCTGGAACAATAGCCTTAAATACAGGCAAACAAATTAAGCAAGCAGCTTAAGACGATAAATAGATTATAGGATTAAAACTTAAGGAGGACTTCGTGATTAGCACAATTCTAGAAAGAATTTTTTGCTTCAAAATATGAAGCCTAAGAGATCATTCTTGTTTTTCTTTATTTGGAAAAAGCTAATTATGAAATTTCCTCACATACTATCCTATGGCTACAATGAAACTAGAAATTAAGAGAAGTAGAGAAATAGGTGCCCAAATTTTTTTCTCAACCACACTCTTGGTTAAAAAGTTGAGTATTGTCGCTAGAATACAAAATCCGACAACCAACCAAATACCCGAGACTGCAATGCTATGAAAATTTTCAAATGCTAGTCTAGCCTTGATTATTACAATAACTCCCAATAATAGCAAAATGAATATTTGAAACACTGCCGCTATCCTCATTGGTATAGGGTATTTCCCTTTAAATCTCCCCCCCATGGCGTATTCACCCCAGGGAAATCCAATCACAAGAGCAAATTGGAACAGGACTACAACTACAATTAATGTAAAAAAAGATATGGCTGCTATAGAAATATACATATTTATTCCTCCCAATTAAATACTGATTAAGCCGCTATAATATACACTTCTAAATTATCCTTATTATAAAGTAAATTGGATAAGTAATCCACACTTTTATATACTCGAAAAAAAGAGAATCCTGAGTTTCCCCAGAATGTAGAAAGAATTTTAATTTGCATATTTATTTTAACATTTCCGAGCTGAAGTGCTCTATTGTACTCTCCGTCTTTTTCAACTGGGCTCACAGGCAAGTGTGCCTATTGAGGAAATCTTCTGCCTAGAATCGTTCATCTTGGGACTATAATGATAACTCTACTCACTACTCATTGATTATTTCATGTAATAAACTGTTAATTTCATGAATAACCAAATTAGGTTTAGATAACTGAGGAAAATGTCCACTATTTCTTGCTATCGTTACTCTCCCTTGCCCCGAAAGACTTAATAATTCTATCTGATAGTTCATCCTTGCCTCTCTTATTGCCCTTGGCATAATCCAACCAAAAGCTAGTTTATTACCTGCAACGACAATAATAGGGATATTAGGAAATTCTCCTAACTCTTGAATTCGCTTTATTGTAGATAGTACATGATCAACTTCAGAAAGCTTATTTGGACCTGTTTCTTTTTTTCTCTTCGAATCAGTCAAGACATCCTTTATCGTTGAAGATTCGAGAAAAACAAGTCCGCGTACATCATCAGGATAGGTTATAGTAAATAAATGCGCAATAAATCCACCAAGTGAATGCTCCACAATGAGGCAGGGTGGTTCTATCTTCAAACTTAGTAATAATTCTTTTAAGTCTTTAACCATTACAATGCCGGCCTGTGGTTCCTTAGGCTTGCTACTTTTTCCAATGCCTAATCGATTATATGCGAATAATACATTCTCGTGTTCTAATTCCCCTCACACTTTTGACCAACCTTCTATTGGCCCCCAGCACCATTAATCAATATGATAGCCGGGCTTTTAGTACCCTTAACTGCATATTCAAAATCATTTCCACTTACCGATATAATTTTCTTTTCTATTTGAATCATTTTACCCTCCAAAAACAATCTTACACTGAATACTAAAAATATTATACAATACCATTATACGAATTTGTAGATTTCCTATCCTTTTCGCCCATTTGTTGTATTTCTGCGTAGAAGTGCAACCCCCTTAACAAAATAAAATCTCATATATAAATCTGAGGGAACATATATAACTCTCTAAACCCGCTCTATCAGCGCGACACACTCCACATGGCTCGAGACGACAGCATTGATGTCTTACACTGATTTTGACCCTTACGTTAGTGGGAATATGTCCATTGAACTATTCACATTTTTCCTTTCTCCATGAACCTTGGGGATACAAAAAAGGTGTTCATAAAGTTTGGTGCAGACTTGGCAGCTGTGTTGATAAATGACTTTCATGCTAACATTCATAGCGGCTTAAAAATGTATTAATTATTTCATTCAATAAATAATCAGCGTGTTTTAAGCTTTCACCATCCGTGAATAAAGCCGACCAGGTTATACAACCTTCAACCATTCCATAAAAAATTCGAGCAGCAAGTTCCGGAGATTCAAAACTAAGTTTATGATCCTCCTTTGCAGAATCAAGCCACTGTATAAGTGCTTTATGGGGAGCATACTGGTTCCGTGTGCCTTTGCCAAAATCAATATCCATTAAAAAAACGGAGGTCAGCAATTTTGATAAACCCCTGCGGATAGGATCGTTGATTAAATACAATTCAGCCTCGGCGAATTTCTTCAGCTGCTCACCAAGGGATAAATCTTTTGAGTATTTGATGGGCTTTATCTCATCACGTTGTTTTAGGAAATCAGCTACAATTGCCTGAAAAAGGCTTTCTTTGCTTGTAAAGTGGTTGTAGATGGTACGTTTTGATACGCCTGCTACTTCCGCAATTTTATCCATACTTGAATTATCGAAACCATTTTCAATTAAAACCTTTATGGCTCCTTCCAAAATTATTTGGTGCTTCAAACTGGTATCCCTTTTTTTTCTTGGCATTGATAACTCTCCTTAAAATAAATTGCACTAATCAGTGTAATTTATTGTTGACAGCAATTATATTACACTGTATAGTGTACTTAAAAATAGTATTTATTGCAAGATTAAATTGTGCTGGCCGTCCAACAAATAACTACTATTTGGGGGGATACAATATGATTATTAAGGATGGATATACAAGAAACAGATTTTCGGTCGCTTTAGGTGGAGCATTGTTTTTACAGGCTATAACATCTTTGGCCAGCGGAACATTATTTCTTAGCCCTTTCAGCGATAAAAGTGATATTGTAAAAATAATGCTCCACACAGCTTCAAATCAGGCAATCGCACATTTTACTATATTTTTGGACATTGTCACTGCTTTTGTTATCGTTTGGTTGGGTGTGTTACTTTTCAGCTTGCTGCGAAAAGCCAATCAGGTCTGGGCAACAACTGCACTAGCCTTTTACATAGTGGAAGCAGGTATACTTATTGTAAGTAAATTTTTAGAGTATGCCCTAGTTCAGGTCAGTGATGCCTATTCAGCAAACAACGATAAGGTACTTGAAACAATAGGCCAGATATTGCTTAATGTGAAGGATTTTTCATACAGTATGCATATTGTACCTTTTGGGATAGGTGCAATTTTATTTTACTATTTATTATATAAAATCAAGGCTATACCGTCATGGCTTTCACTTTGGGGTCTGATAGCAGTTATACCGGTGCTTTTTGGTACACTTTTAAACACTTATGGCGTTGAGGTACCATTTATCGTAATGCTGCCCTATGTGCCATTTGAATTCTTTGCTGGTGGATATATTTTGATAAAAGGCTTACCAGATAAAACACTTGTTGAACAATAAGATATTTCTTCTGTTTATCCATTCGGTCTATGAAATAACCACTTTGAAAAACGAAAGATGGAGTATCATTGATAAGATAGAAAACTGTGAAGATAATTGATTATAGTTACATCTAACCTGTCTCCTCAAGACCTATAAAAATAGGCGTTATCTAACCTATCAACTCAACCCTGTCACCTGCAGGTCAGTAGATATGTTACCACAAACTATAAAAATAAGGGTTTCCTGACATTAACACCTCCGGTAACGAAGCCGAGAGAAAAACGCAATGTCTGGGAACCCTTTGCTTATGAGCATTTTCAGGCCTTCTATTTCTCCACCCTTGATATCAACACAACACACTCCACATGCATAGTGTGTTGCAGTTAGCATAAGTATTGCTGTCTTGATATTCTATAAGGTCAAAACCTTTTCTATTATCAATATTGCCCGAGGGACAATGCACCTGTCCCCTCGTCCCATTGCCTTAATTCGAGCTTGAGTTATGATAATCCTTTTAAATCTGTCTTAGTCAATTTATTCTGATGACAATGGTTCAATCTAGAAATCAAATCAAAACACTCTGTATCATCGGCTTTTTACCTTAAAACTACTTAAGTGATCTTCTAATTCATTAAATT
>CALECF010000185.1 GCA_937948705.1 uncultured Anaerosolibacter sp.
GTATTTCTTCATTAATGCAAGCTGGATAGCTCCGCCCCCTTTCATATCGGCGGTTCCTCTGCCAAAAATATAATTACCGCTTTCAAGATCTTCTCTCGCTTCAGGCAATAAATCTTCCTTTATTTTCATGAGCTCTATTTCCAGCGCTTTCGGTGAGTAGGCATAAGGCTTAAGTGTTTTAAAATCCTCAACATCTACAACATCATTGTGGTGGATGAGAACAACAGTATCCGGACCCTCGCCCTTTATTAGTCCCCAACACACAGACCGATCAAAAGTATCATTTTTAATTTTATATGTACCAAAGTGTTCAGGATTTCTTTTAAAGTAATCTATACGATTAAAAAAATCCATTATGAAAGGTTCTATGTTTCGTTCAAGCTCGGTAAAAGTATCACTTCTAACCTTAATATAGGAATAGAAAATATCTTCAACGTCTTTGTCAAGACCCTCTAACGCTAAATCGTGCATCTCACATGTCCTCCCTTTTTAAAATAATGCTAAATATCAGCGAGATAGATTATTAAAATTATATCAGTAGTACTGCTATAATTCATAATACTTGTTTTTTCCAATATATAATATATAATATATTATATATTATATATTGAACTTTGCAAAATGTCTATAATGTTGTGTCAATTTAATTAATTGTTTGATAATTGAGGCATTTGTTGAAAAAATTCAAAATTCTTGATATTATAGTGTAACGGCAATGAGGAGGAGTAAGATGAGTCAATATATGTCTTTAAAGGAACATGTATACAATTATATAGCTGAAAAAATAAACGATGGAAGCCTTAAACCCGAAGAAAGAATCAATGAACAATTGATTTGTGAGGAACTTAAGATTAGTAGAACGCCAGTTAGAGAAGCACTGATTCAGCTTGCTGCGGAAGGATATCTTGAAAACCAGCCAAGAAGAGGTTTTATTGTTAGAACAATCGATGAGACAAAGGCCAAGGATCTTTATAGGATCATAGGAACATTAGATGGTTTAGCAGGCACACTTGCTATGGATTTTATAACTGACAAAGAGATTATGCTTATGAAAAACCTTATAATATCTATGGACCAGGCTATTGCTAATCGATCACTGAATGTCTATTATAAGCTTCAGATTGAGTTTCATAATATTTATATCGATATTTGTAGAAATGAAGATCTTATAAGGTTGCTAAATCAATTAAGAAAGAATTTTATCAGACAGAACTACGCGAATAAAGGTTCAGAAGATATTTTTGAAGTAGTTCAGAAAACACATAGTGATCATAAAACAATCGTTGAAATTTTCGAACAGAAGGATAAGAAAGAAATCGAAAGATATATAAAAGAGGTTCATTGGAATATTGAAAATGCAAAATTTGATTCTCTATAACAGATATTACTCAGGATAAACCAATCGATTAGATACTCCAAAAAGTAAGCAGCGTATTTACTTTTATCCTATAAATAACTAAAGCATACTAGAAACTAAAAATTCTAAATAAGAAACGAATTCTTTTAATTTTGTGGTTTGCATGGGTGGAGACGCACTATGTAAGCGACAAAATTTTTATATCATCTCATATTGAAATACAGGGAGGCGCTGTATGGACGAGTGGAAGTTAGAATCAAGGGAAAAAGAAGTACATGAAGAAAATAAAACCATCAATAGAATTGAACAGAATGAGATGGAAACGGTCATGAGCTTGCATCCTATGCACTGCGGCGGCGCATGCATGTTGAAGCTTCATGTCAAGGATGGGAGAGTATGCAAAGTCACTTCTGCCGGGGATATTCCTAGAGAGGGATCCTATGAAAAGGATGAATCCCTTATGCCCATGCAGCGAAGGGCTTGCCTTATGGGGATATCGGAAAAACGGCGTATATTTGCACCAGACAGATTAAAATATCCCTTGAAGCAGACGTTGGAAAGGGGAAATGTTCGTGGGTTCAAGCGTATCACCTGGGAGGAAGCCCTGGACACCATAGCAGACTGGTATCGAGAAATGAAAAAACGAAAGGATGATCTAGGCTATCTCCCTATATTAGATGAAGGAGGAATGGCACCTTACTTAGGTACCTACCTGAAGCGCTTCGGAAATCCTTCATCTGGAAACCTGCAGGCAGCCACCTTCGGTGCAATCGGAAACTATGCGACCCTAAAAGGCAACCCGCCTATAGATATATTCAATTCTAAATATATTGTGATATGGGGAAATGACACCCAGGCTAATTTACCTTCCTTGGCCTTTATCGTCATGAAGGCTAAGGAGGCAGGGATACCCATTACGGTGGTAGACACAAGATATACTGATACCGCAGCTGCCATGGGGACGGATTGTGATGGTAAACCCGGTTATATTTGCGTCAGACCGGGTACGGATAGTGCGCTGCTCTCGGCTATGGCCAATGTGATCTACAGGCGGGATCTCCATGATAAGGCATTTCTCAAGGATTACTGCTTTGGATTCTATCCAGAGGATAAGGTAGTCAGTCAATCCCATGCAAAACATCCTGTGACGGGAGAACCCTATCGTGGAAGAACCTTTACAGTGCCTAAGGGACAATCCTTCGTGGAATACCTTGATACACTACAAGAAGAACACGGAGGCTATGAAGGCGTTCTTCTCTGGGCGGCAAAGCTGACGGGAGTATCGGAAGCAGTCATCGAGAATTTTGCGATTCAATATGCTACTGCTAAGCCTGCCTTTATCTTTTCTAAGCTAACAGGGCCACAGAGAGCCCATAACGGCATGTATTTTTCGTGGATGTTAATCGCACTCACCGCCTTAACAGGAAATAGCAATAAAAGAGGGGGTGGATATGGGGATATACGGGCAGATGATGGTTATTCTGTTCAGCTGGATTCCCCACCCGCTTTCACAACCCAAAAGGAACATTCTCCGATCCTATTTTCTTCCTTTAAGCTCAACGACGTACTGCTGCACGGCTTAGATGGAAGAACCCCTCAGCAGCTGCGAGAAGATGTATTGACGATGAACGGGATTGACCTTGGTTCGGATGCTCGATTGAATATAGAAATGTATGTGAGAGGCGCCGTAGGGGGGAATATTTTCAACCAAATCCCGAATATTAACAAGCGAGTCCTGGCATGGAAAAAATTAAAGCGTATCGTTTCCTATGAGCGATTTATGACATCTACGGCAGCCTGGTCTGATATTGTTTTGCCTACCATAACCAACTTTGAGGAAAGCAGCTTTCAATCTCAATGGGTTGCGGATACCTTTGTGGTGAATGGGCCAATGTCCCACATGTATGAAGCGAAACCGGATTGGTGGGTCAATGAACAGCTTGCCCAAAGACTAGGCATTGCCTATGGTCGGAAGGGATTTACCGACAGGGAGATTATGGAGAAACAATGGGAGAATGCGGCTATGCCAGAGGGCTATGAGGAAATCAACCCGGAAGCCAAGTTGCCAAGTTTTGAAGAAATCCTTAAGACAGGGAACCTTCAGCTACCGGTACCAAAGGAAAAAACCATTATTCAGACTGCCGCCATCAAACCCGGTGAATTCGATACGGATACAGGGAGGATCAATTTTTATTCACCCTACTATGCGGAGCGGGATCGGGCGGTACTCAAGGTGTCTAAGGCACAGTATGTGAGGCCTCATGAAGGATATGAGGATGTACTGGAAAGCGGAGG
>CALECF010000186.1 GCA_937948705.1 uncultured Anaerosolibacter sp.
CCAATGGCTACTACGGCAATTACGGAAGAAATACCGATAATGATGCCCAGCATGGTCAGCAAGGATCTCATTTTGTTCACCCAGATAGCATTAATCGCCACTTTTACACTCTCTATAAAATTCATTTCTTCACCTCGATTGGTTAAAATCTATGTACTAGATACAATGACAGTTCTCCCTTCGACCAAGCGATCCTCCACAATCTCCCCATCTCGGAAGGCTACCACTCTTTTTGCATAGGCAGCGATTTCTGCTTCGTGGGTAACCAATATCACCGTTGAGCCTTCTTCATTAAGCTGTTGAAAGATTCCCATAATCTCATTACCTGATTTTGTATCCAAGTTACCCGTAGGCTCATCGGCCAATATGATAGCGGGATCATTTACCAAGGATCTGGCGATGGCCACCCGCTGCCGTTGTCCACCAGACAACTCATTGGATTTGTGATGCATCCTATCTCCTAGTCCTACTCGCTCCAAGGCGGCTATCGCCCGCTCGTTCCTTGCCTTCGGAGGGACTCCCCCATACATCATGGGTAACTCCACATTTTTCAAGGCCGACATACGGGGCAACAGATTAAAGGATTGAAATACAAAGCCAATTTTTTTATTTCGGATGGCAGCCAGCTGCACATCATTTAGTTCCTCAATTTTTTCTTCATCCAAGCGATATTTTCCACCTGTTGGACGATCTAAGCACCCTAGAATATTCATAAGCGTAGATTTTCCTGAACCCGAAGGCCCCATCACTGCTATAAACTCACCCTTCTCAATCTCAAGATTTATCTGCTTCAGGGCTTCTACTTGAATACTGCCTGTATCATATACCTTGGTGAGATGATCAATTTTTATCATTTTTTATCACCTTGTTTTCCTTCACTGGGTCCCCATCTTTCAACTTTTCCGTGGGGTTCATAATCACCAAATCCTTCTCTTGAAGGTCTTTGCCGATTACCTCCACAAACAGTTCACTTTCGATCCCTGTCTTAATTAAGTGTTCCTTGGCTTTGCCCTCTTTCATGGTGAAAATAACTTTTTCCCCATTTTTCCTTGTAAAGATTGCTTCATAAGGAATGACCAATGCACCCTTTTTGCTTTGGGTAAGAATATCTGTCGTAGCTGAAAATCCTGGTTTTAACGCAGTGTTCTTATCTATAACCTCAATTTTCACTTTCACCACGGTTTCCTTACCCTGGCCTGTGGTGTTGGAAACAGCAGTAGAATCTATGTATTTTACAGTTCCTTTATATTCTTTTCCCTCAAAGGCATCCCCTGTAATCTTCACGTGTTGTCCAAGCGCTACCCTATGGATGTCATATTCGCTGATGTTTGTAACAATTTCCAAACTATTGGTATTCACAACCGACATGATCGGCATGCTGGCCGCAGCTAGGCTGCCCTCCACACCATTTATTGTTGTCACCGTCCCTGATATAGGGCTTTTGACAGTATATTTTTGAAGCTCCGCTTGTAATTTTTCCATGGCTAACTCCGATAGCTTTACCTGTTTTCCCTGAGCCGAAAGCTTAGACCCTGATTTGGCATTTTCTAGATTCCTCTTGGCTAATACATAATTATTATGACTCTGATCTAGCATACTCTTGGCTGAGTCCAACTCACTCTTGCTTACAGCACCGGATTCATAGAGTTTCTTATTATTCTCATAGGATGTTTCCGCATCCCGATGTTTGATTTCTGCATTACTTAAAGCAATCTCCATCTCTGTATAACTCTCCTTGGTCAACTGCTGAAGGTTATCCTTCTCCATAGCCAGCTTGATCTCTGCCTCCTTCATTTGATAATCTAAATCACCGGATATCAATTTCACAATACTTTGACCAGCTTCAACTTGTTCTCCTTCCTTCACAAGAATCCTCTCAATCTTCCCTGACACATCGGGCAGGATATCCCTTTTTTCCATAGACATGACTTCCCCACTTGTAAGAATATGGGCTTCTATATCCTGCTTCTCTACGATTGCCGTCTTCACCAGCGTTCCAGCATCCTGCTTCTTCTGACTTGCCTTTACAGCTGCTGCTCCTACAAATAACACAATCACCAGGGCCACACCGACCATGATGAACAATTGCTTTCTTGATTTTACCATTTCGCAACCCCTTCCTGTATGTATCTTTCCAATAGTACCATGACACTCGCCTCAAAAATATCATACGCCTTTTTCAGTAAAAAGTCTGTATTTTTATGGAAAAACTTTTCCATTTGTTGATGTTAAGGGACAGACGGACAGGAAAAACCCTGCCCCTACGGAATATTATGCACAATTGTAGGGACGGGGTCTCCCCGCCCGATTACTACCCTTCCCTATTGAATACATAACAAAGAGAACTCCAAAATGAGTTCCCTTTAAGGTGCCATACTATCAACACGATTCTTTATCATCAATCTTTAAACGAAAAAAACGAACCCTAAGCCTTCGTTTCTCCCTTCCTCCACATAATGACAGCATCCTCATTATTATCTGCGTAATACTTGGGTCGAACGCCGCAGGATTCAAACCCAAATTTCCCATAAAGATTCTGGGCCACATGATTTGATGCTCTAACTTCTAGGGTCATTTGATAAATACCCTTGGCATCAGCAATTTTCACCATGGCGTCAACAATGAAATTTCCGTAGCCTTTTCCCCTATACTGAGGATGAACAGCAATATTCGTAACATGGGCTTCATCTACGATAAACCACATACCCCCATATCCAGTAATTCTTCCATCTACTTCTGCCACAATATAATGGGCAAACTTATTCTTCTCGATCTCCATTTCAAAGGCCTCCTGTGACCAAGGGACCGTAAAGCATAGACTTTCGATTTCTAAAACCTGAGAAATATCGTCCACGGTCATACTTCTAATCTTCGCCACATCCATCATGATCACACCTTTTCATTTTCTCTTCATACTGTCGC
>CALECF010000187.1 GCA_937948705.1 uncultured Anaerosolibacter sp.
CCAAACTTTATTTTTCCTACTGGATGAAAACAAAGTACTGCTAAGAAAATTACAAAGGATAAACAACCTAAATCAATAAGCCAACCTAAATTGACCATAAGCTTTTCAAAAACTCCCCACAACACTTTTAAAAAGGCAGTAGAATCTGTAAATCCTAGAATAATCAGTGCCATAAATATACTGACTGGGACGAGGATAACACCCCATCGTAACTCTATTTTATTTTGGGAATGGTTTTCTTCATTTAAGGTATTGGTTTCGTTAATGTTTTCTTTCATATACCTGTACCTCCCATAATATTTTTAATTTTGTTTGTTTATCCTACACGTTTCCATAATAATCTCTATGATTTACTACTGAGTACGCATAATCAAGTAGTGTCCCCCAACTGAATACCGGAAGATCTACTGCTCTTTGTACAGCTCTTGCAAAGGGCTGCATCCCTGTACATTCAAGCATGATGGTTTTGATTTTAGGATTTTTTTCTACAAATGCTTTGCATATTTTTATCATATCTTTTTCCGACTCATCATAGTAGCTTTCAGGAATTGCAGGTCTTTTTTCGTGATCCCAAAGAGTATCAAATTGTGGACAACCGTATTCATCCTGTGCACCGGCTATTACAAAATTGCTATTCAGATCAATACCTACGTTTTCAAGATGGGTGTCTGTCAAAAATCTTTTTTGCGCACAAACGATTCCCACGTAGTTCTTAGGACCAATCAACTGTTGAATGAAAGGCACCTGAAGTAAACTCGACATAAATACAGGGACATCTACATGTCCAGCCACGTCCTTTTGAAAGTATGCAAAATACCCACATTCTGCAGCAATGGCTTTACAGCCCATTCTTTCAAGCTTTTTAGCCGCTCTTAGAATCGGCTCTCTACAAGGTGTTTTATCCTGTTCCCATACTAAGGTATAGTTATCTACACCCTCAGCAATTTCATACTGTATCGGATAACCAAAAGCACTTGCATTTCGCACATCTCCTGGAAATCCTGGATAAGCATCATCTAATACCATAATACCTAGTCCCATACCATAGCAGGTATGATTTTTTCTTGTTACAATATAGTTGATATCTCTGTCTCTGCTCTGATGATACATTTTCTCTCCCCCTCGTATTTATTTTTAAAAACGACTTGCCCTCTCATAAAAGATAGCTTTTGTCTTAAAAAGAGTATCTATCAAAGAAAAGGCAAGCCGTTGGTTTAAATAATACATTATTTCATTGAATTCATATATTCCTGCTGGATTTCATTTAATCTTTCTAATGTAGCAGCATCTAAGGTTGAACCTTGGTGCTTTGCCATAATTTCTTGTATCCATTCTTTTGCTTTGTCTAGTACTTCCGAGTCATCAGGATTTTTCATCTTTCTACTGAATAAACTTGGATACCAGACTTGTTTAAACTTTTTATAGGTTTCCTTTTCATTCAAATAATGTCCACCATGCCCTACTTTTGATATCAGCTCCAAATTCAGCGTTTTATCATCTACTTTAACCCCTCTAGCATAGTGCTTCGTTGCTTCAATAATCTCATCGGCAACGACTACCATCACAGGAGAAACGCTATTACAGTGATCCATAATTCCTACGTCATGAACCACATTGGCCTTGCTGAGAAATGTAGAGAATATCTGCATTCCTACTTCTGCAAAAGCCTGGGCATCCAAACTTTTTGAATCACTACAGCCTGCGGTTCCATAGAAGGGTAAATTATAATAATCAGCCATCTCTGAGGCCGCAGCAATCATTAGGTGAAATTCAGGTGCTGCATAGCTTCCAATACTGGTTTTCATATCAAATATAGATGGCATAGCGCCTATTATAAAAGGAGCGCCTTCGTTTATCAACTGTGTTATAACGATACCTGTAAGTATTTCTGAAAAGCATTGTGCCAAAGTTGTAGCCATATTCATGGGCGCCGTCCCGCCCATCATACAATAAGGCATATAGACCACAGGAATTTTATTCATTGCACTCAAGTAGAGTTTTTCCGTACTTTCAACTGGGTGCATCAACGGTGGTATCGGCTCACAGTAATTAAATATAAAAGGCTTTTCCTGAAGTGCTTCTTTACCCCCTGCAACAATAGCTGCTATGTCCACGATTTCTTGGATGGTTTCAATGTCATTTGTTGAAAAGTTGATAGGTTTTTCAAAATACTTTAAGGTCTCAATAAAGCTTACCACAGATTGTACCTTTGGATCTACATCACTTGAAAGACCTACAGAAAGAACAAAATCTATATTTTCCAAGTTTTGTGCGATCTTACACATCAGTTCTGTATCTTTTTTTAGAAAAGGTCTTGCCTTATCGGTTTCCACATCTAATATCTCCAGCTGGTCTGCATGGGTTCCAAAGTACAGATTATTGCTACTGTTTAATATCATATGGGGATTCTTATTTCTATCATAGATGATTACTTCTTTGGGTACCGAGTCTAATGCCTTCTTCACAAGCTCCCTTGGTATTCTAGTGACACCGTTTTCATCGGTATTACATCCATTCTCGTGAAGCAGCTTCAATGTTTTTTCTCCAGATATTTTCATGCCTAATGTTTCCATGATGGTTAAGCTGGCTTCATTGACCTGTTCCATTGCTTCATCCGATAAAATAGAAAACTTTATATTTCTTTCGGTATTATATTTTTTCATATTAGAATACCTCACTTTTTTATTGATTCAATGTTTACTTATTTTAGCGTGCCATTATGGAGATAATCTAACATCTCCTCTTTATCCATATCTCCAAGCCCCAAATATTCTAGTGTATAACCATTCGCATAAAAATCTCGTTCCAACATAGCAGAGGCAAGGTTGATCATAGAATCAATGACTGGAGTCGCTACCCCAAATTTTTTCCCTAGCTCATGATACACGTGACACCCTACAGGTATATCTTCTGTTATATATCGATTTTCCATTGTAAATGGACCTGTTCCTATTTGAATCTCATCAATTTGATCAAATGGTATTACATAATCTTCTCCCATGTATTCACATCCAAGAATATTTTCCCTTGAAAAGAACTGCTCCTTCTTAAAATACTGTATCCCAACGCCTGCTGCCTCTGCAATAGCACATTCTTCTTGATAGAGACTATACTGAACCTTTGAGATAGATGGACAGTAAGCATGAGAATAAATAGAAAAATCATATTTGTTTTCGCCGTAAATGAGTCCCCAGTTCTCCATAGTACTAACGCCTAGAATGGTACCTGGACAATGTAGTATTGGATTAACATTACTAAATCCTGTATCCAATACGGTATCTCCGCCTATAGGTCCATCTCCATTTGTTATAGCATCCATAGATGGGATATATTGAACACTTTCTAAGAAATCTTCCTGATCAGCACTTGGAAGAGACGCACCTCTCAGCGTAATCGCTCTATAGTAAACCCTAATACTTGGAAGAATGACCCCACCCTTTATATCCACTCTAGAACCATATGGAGAAGATGACCACCCGCCAATGATTACCTTCTTCGTGCACCCAGCTTCCCTCATCATTTTTCTTAGAAGTAGAGAACCGTAGTTATCAGGGAAAATATGTATTACCTGTCCATCTTCCAAATGAGGAATCATGGCTTTAAAGAAAGGCTGGTGTCCAATTGCAGGGGTCGTTACAAGGATAATTCCCGCACCTTTTATTGCCTCTTCAACGGATGTAGTAACTTTCTCAAATTTTGCGATCCCTTCTCTTTTAAAACCATAAAGATTTAGCTGCTGCCCATAAAAGTTTATACCTTGGCGCTCTACGCCAAAAAGAGTTTTCTCAGCAAAAGGTTCCATATCACAAATTCTAACTTTTTTACCTCCGAGGGCACAATCCCCAGCTTGAGCTTTTCCTACTGCACCTGCTCCAAGTACTGCGATCGGCATATCCTTTAAATAATCCATTCTACCCATATTGTATTCCTCCATCTCTTCACGATTTATTTGAATTCTTTAAACAAATCTTCAAATGCTTCTTGGCTTTCACTGATATGATAAACATGTTCTTCTCCGGGAAACGCCATGGTCTTAATATCTTTTACGTATTCCTTCATTGCATTTACAATAATTTCTGCAACATTGGCATACTGCTTTACAAATTTAGGGGTAAATGCTTGGAACATGCCCAGCATATCTCCACATATAGTTAGCTGTCCATCACAAGGCAACCCTGCACCAATAGAGTACACGGGTATCGTTAGCTTTTTCGCTATATACTCTGTAACTTCTGGAGGCACAGCTTCAACCAGTAAGGCTCTGGCACCTGCTGCTTCAACAGCAAGGGCATCTTTTATAAGCTCTCTTGCGCTATCCACAGTTCTACCCTGTGCTTTAAATCCTCCCAGCTGTCCTGAGCTTTGGGGTGTTAATCCGATATGTCCAAATACTACGATACCTGCATCGCTGATAGCCCTTATTTGGTTTGCAACACTTCGACCACCCTCGAGCTTAATGGCATCCATATCCCCTTCCTTTAAAAATCTTACTGCATTCATAACAGCTTCTGGTACTGAGATCTGGTAAGATCCAAAGGGCATATCTCCTATTGCAAAAGTATTAGGTGCACCTCTTCTAACTGCCTGACAGTGAGAAATACAATCCTCCATCGTAACAGGTATCGTGCTTTGATACCCTAAGACAACCATTCCCATGGAATCTCCAACCAAAATCATATCCATACCCGCCTGCTCAGCAAATGACGCCATCGGAAAATCATAGGCAGTTATCCATGTGACTTTATCATTCATTTTCTTCATTTCCATAAAATCTAAAATCGTCTTCTTTTTCAATATAAGTCCCCCTTTTTTGTGGTTTCTTAATAAATCGTGAGTACTACTTCTAGCTTTTAATCATTAAGCTATACTGAGAAGCCTCTTGCATAGAGAAATTGCGCCTCCTGCATCATCTGAATATCCATCAGCATTTATCGATTGTGCAAATTCAGCGGTTACAGGTGCTCCCCCAACAATAATTTTTGCTGATACATTGTTTTTTCTTAATAATTCTACAGTTTTTTGCATGGACACCATTGTTGTGGTCAAAAGCGCAGACAGCCCAATAACGTCCGGTTTTTCTTTATTATATATTTCTAAAAACTTATCAGGAGATTGATCAATTCCTAGGTCAATCACATCAAAGCCACTTACTTCAAACATCATTTTTATTAAATTCTTTCCAATATCATGCAAATCTCCTTCTACAGTTCCTATTACAATTTTTCCATGACTGGCTATCTTTGTATCGCCCATTTTTGGTTTTAGATATTCCATACCTACCTTCATTGTCTCTGCACACATCAATACTTCAGGAATAAATACATCTCCACACTCCATTTGTTTTCCCACCACGTTCATTGCTTCTGTAAGACCTTCTGTCATTATTCTATCTACAGGCACTGAAGCATCAAGAGCTTCATCAATCCGTTCAATGACTGAATCCTCATCCCCTTCAATGACACATTCTTTAATTTTCATAATCAAATCATTCATTTTCCATTTCCCCCTCTATTCTTTAAAATTCAAGCTGTCCATTTCTAAATGCTTTTAGATATTTCTTTGTAAACTTATCTCTGTTTAGCAAAGCTTCTGTAGCGTAGATCATTGCCATCATTCGCTTATTCCCGGGGTCAAGGATTGCCCCATCAAGACCCGCCATAATGCATAAACTCATAAATGTAGAATTGAGTAAGCCCCTCTTGGGCAGTCCATAGGATATATTGCTGAGACCACACATAAAGTGTACCTCTTTAAAACTTTCCTTAATTCCTATGATTGTATCTAATGCAACGACGCCCATTTCGCTGGAGGAACTAATAGGTTGAATCAGCGGATCAATATATATGTCAGACTCCTTAACACCATCACCCTTTAATTTTTCAATAAGCGCGGTTCCTACTTTCACTCTTATATCCGCTTCCTTTGGCATACCAAACTGGTCATCTATTACAAGTGCTACAATAGAAGCATTATATCCCTTTACCAAGGGGACGATCTGCTTATATCTTTCATTTTCATTTGTAATAGAGTTTATAAGGGCTTTTCCTTTATGTACTGCAAGAGCGGCTTCTAGCGCCTTTGGATTTGGACTGTCTATGCAGCAGGGTAAATCTACAATGCTTTGCACTGTCTTTACAAGCCAGGGTAGAGCTACCTCCTCCTCCTGTATAAGGGTGCCGCAATTAACATCTATATAATTCGCGCCCCCATTGGCTTGGGCAATTGCAAGTGA
>CALECF010000188.1 GCA_937948705.1 uncultured Anaerosolibacter sp.
TTTCTTACAGCTTGTGTTGCCATCACTATAGCGCCCATAGCCCCGCCATGAAGCTTTGCGCCTGTTGCCAAGAACTCAAGAGGGGTCATCTTACCATCCATGCCTACGCAGTCGATAACCACATCAGCGCCGCCTTGGGTAATTTCTTTGAGATACTCACCAGTATTTTGGTGGTGTTCAAAATTAATGGTTTCTACTTTATTGTGGCGTTTTGCATGGTCTAAACGATAATCTATATAATCCACTGCAATGACTCTCTTGGCTCCCTTTAGCCAGGCAAATTTTTGTGCCAACAGTCCCACCGGTCCACAGCCTAACACAACTACCGTATCTCCATCTTTAACGCCGGCATGATCCACACTCCAATATGCTGTTGGAGCTGCATCAGCCAAAAGTGCTAATTTTTCATCTTCCACTTCACAATTGTCAGGAATTCGGAAAGGTGTAAAATTTGCGAAGGGAACTCGCATGTACTCGGCTTGACCCCCAGGATACCCACCAAAGGTTTCTGAATATCCAAAATAAGCACCACTTTGTCCATGGGGGTTCGAGTTATCACATTGACTTGTTAAATCATGCTTACAATAATAACATTCTCCACAACTCACGTTAAAAGGGATGATCACGCGGTCACCCTTTTTTACTTGTGTAACGTCTGGACCTGCTTCCTCAACAACACCCATGGGCTCATGTCCAATAATATAATTGGCAGGGAGATTGGGAATCATTCCGTGAATCAGATGTAGGTCCGATCCACATATGGCTGTACTGGTCACCCGGATAATGATGTCATCGGGTTTATGGATTGTAGGAGATTCAACTTCTTTAACTCTTACGTCTTTAATGCCTTGATACGTTACGGCTTTCATGAATGGTTTCCCTCCTATCTTAGTAATTTGGCGTTGCAAACGTTCCGAGTCTACTGGTATTGCCTGGGAAGAGGTCTAGGCTGGCAATTTGAAGTGCTGTTTGGGCGGAAATCTTATCTAGATGAAACTGTTCATTCACATCATAGGGATGCAGCCAACCCTTGCTTATCATGAGATCTGAAAGTTGTGCATGTAGGTCAATGGTTTCATTCAATAAATTATGTACAGTTGCTCTGGATACAGGATCTGCAATTTCTGTCAGTGCAATGCCACAATTTCTCATGCCGCTTTTTACAGCCAATAGAAAATCAAGGGCTACGGTTGAATCCACAAGTCCAGGCATTCCTTCTGCATTTTGGATTTCTAAATAATCATTATTCATAGGTTTTTCCACTTTGTTAATCGGCTTTCTCATATACTCCATCAGTTGTTCACCTCCAGTTTTTGTGGATGGGTTTTGGTTAATAGGCCTTGCAAGGCAGTTACTGCGATTATGGATTGTTGCACATCTTTTTCTAACAGCCCTTTTAGTTCTTGATCAAACACGATACCTTGCATCATTTTCGACTTGGTCATACATACGGTTTTAAAGTTGAGAAGTTCATGTATTTCCATAGTTTCATGTAAGGTAAAATTGTCTTGTTCCATGTATTTCACCTCCTGTTTTTCAATTGTAACTATTTTCCCCTAGTGTAATGTCCTTATGCATTATGAACAGCGTACACAGCGCTGAAAACTTAAGTTTCAGCCCATAAAATCAAGGGGCTGTAGGGGTGAGGGCTACTGCATACCGGGCAACGAAGAAATTCCTTTAAAAAATTGAATCTTTATAAATTGTAGCAAATATTGTTTAAGTGAATATATATGTAATGGGACAAATCCCAAGCCGAAGAAGTGCTGATGTCCTATGACAATCTTTAAAGGATTTTGCAATATCGATGTCGGCTTTCATATGTTGAAAAACACAAGAGGAAGTAGTGAGAAATATCTAGATGCTAAAAGACCTTAAAAATTTGAATGGAGGGATCATCTTGCCAATTTTATTCTTAACGCCCGCTGATGCGACGATTATATCGCAGCTTCAATCGAATCAGAATTTTGGACCTCAAGAGAACCTACTTGTTGGACGAACGGTAACGCCGAATGATGTGTTTAGAAGCCTTTTGAATTTTGATATTAGTGCAATTCCACCGCTGTCAACAATAACCAAAGCAACACTAAGACTCTTGTTTTTCCAGAAAATTGCACCTGGAATACAACCACTCTCAGCAAGAAGATTATTGAGTGATTTTTCTCAAAATACAGTAACATGGAATACACAGCCAGCTGCGGCAGGCGGATATGTATATGAAACCAACTTAGCAGATGATTTAGTAGGTGACTATATTTATCTAGATTTAACAGGATTGGTCCAGGCCTGGTACGATGGACTTTTCCCCAATAATGGATTCTTGCTTACCACTATTGAGACACAAACCAGTTTGATGGGTTTTAAAGGATACGATGATGGAATCGTTCCCAATTGGCCGACCCTCATTATAGAGTATGAATCTGCCATAGGGCCGACAGGAGCAACGGGAGCAACCGGAGCAACAGGAGAAGCAGGAGCAACCGGAGCAACCGGAGCAACAGGAGCAACAGGAGCAACAGGAGCAACAGGAGCAACAGGAGCAACAGGAGAAGCAGGAGCAGCAGGAGCAACAGGAGCAACAGGAGCAACGGGAGCAACAGGGGCAACAGGAGCAACGGGTAGTAGTGCAATCATTCCCTTTGCGTCAGGAGGCCCCATTATAATGACTACAGCTGTTGGAGGGTTAGCTGAAACTGCGGGCCTTGTTGGATTTGGAAATTCTGCTAGCAATGTTAGTGTTGCAGGAGGATTCATTGATCTCACTGGCAGTCCTCTATTCCCACTTCTTGACTTTGCATTTTCTGTCCCTCGGGCTGGAACGATTACATCAATCGCAGCATTCTTCAGTACAACGGTAGCATTAGCTCTTGTAGGAACGACAATAACCGTCACAGCACAGTTATATGTATCAGGTGCACCGGATAACATTTTTGCACCAATTCCGGGTGCATCCGTAACACTGAGCCCAAGCCTTACAGGAATAGTTGCAGTGGGCACGGTTCTCACTGGATTTACTGATGGGTTAGCCATACCGATCGCACCTGAAGATCGTTTGTTAATGGTATTTACTGAAACGAGTACAGGTATTACCCTTCTTACCACTGTAGCAGGCTATGCAAGCGGAGGTATTGCAATCGCATAATCGGCTTTCAGTGATTTTAAAGAAATATGAATGGAGACCCAGCTTGTGCTTGGTCTCCATTCTGCTTATATAGATGTATACTCATCCAATAACACGGAAATAATCTTTCTGAGGTGATTGAGATGAGAAGGAAGAATGGTAGTGTAGAAAAAACGTCATCTAAGATTGACTTCAACAACATCAATGAAAAACTTCAGGATTGTTCCGATGTTATAAGAAAGAAAGTATATGTTGACAGCCAGCAGGAAGCTTTCTTTTTTTATATCGAAGGTCTTACGGACATGGCTTTGATGCAAAGGGATTTTGTCAATCCGATTGTAGCTATGAATCTAGATCAACTATCAAATGAAATGAATATTTATAACTTACCTTGCAACGAAATCACCCTACTATATGAATCGGAAGAAGTCGTAGACAGTATTTTATCAGGAAGTTCTGTTTTTTATTGTGAGGTTTTACCTTTTGCTGTATCATGCACCTTATCAGATTTTGAAAAAAGGAGTATTGAAGAGCCAGAAACCGAAAAAAATGTCCGAGGCCCCCATGAAGGGTTTGTAGAGCCCTTGGAGACCAACCTCTCCATCCTAAGAAGAAAAGTTAAGAACAATAGGCTCAAATTCAAAACGACTACCCTTGGCGTCCAGACTAGACAAAAAGTTGTGGTTGCATATATAGAAGGTATCGTAAATATGGAAATTGTAGATGGGCTTTTCAGTAAAATCTGTGATATCGAAGTGGATGGACTATCTGCCATAGGGTACATAGAACAGAGCCTAACATCACATCCAAACTCTCTGTTTCCTCAGTTCATTGCCACCGAAAGACCAGATAAAGCCATGGCTGCTCTCCTTGAAGGAAGGATCGTCATATTACAGGATGGAACCCCGGTAGTTCTCATAGCGCCTGTGAGTTTTATATCATTTTTTCAGGCCATGGATGACTATAGCACACTTTGGACCCACGGCTCCTTCCTACGTATGTTAAGATTTTTAGCACTGATCGTCTCTATCTTATTACCATCACTATATATCGCCATTACCTCCTTCCACTATTACGCAGTACCATTAAATCTACTAGTACCTTTAGCAGAATCCAGAGCAAAGGTACCTTTTCCTCCCATTATTGAAGTTTTAATATTGGAAGGGACAGTAGAGATGGTTCGGGAAGCGGCAGTGCGTCTGCCTACTTATATTGGTACAGCCATTAGTGTTGTTGCAGGTTTGATTATTGGAGAAGCTGCGGTTCAGGCGGGAATTGTCAGTGACTTACTTATTGTCATCGTAGCTGCTACTGCGGTTGCATCCTATGTCATACCTTCCGCAGATATGTCCCTAGCCGTACGTATCCTGCGTTTTTGCTTCATCATAGCTTCTTCAGTATTTGGAATTATCGGTATCGTCATGTGCACCGCACTAACCTTCGCACATCTGCTTACCATGGAGTCCTTAGGACAACCATACTTTCAGCCTATCGTACCAATCGTTACAAGGGACCTAAAAGACTCGTTTTTTAGGTTGCCGATCACAGTCATGGGGCGGCGGACACGGATGACCAGATCAAAAAATAAGGTTAGGGGTAGTAGAAATGACCGGAAGAAATAGTGTTACCTCTAAACAAATGGCTCTTTTTACTTTTGTCACCCAGACGGGTCTAGGTGTTATTATACTTCCTACTGTGATGGCAAAGGAGGTAGGGCACGACGGATGGATCTCCCTATTGATTTCAGGGGCCATGGCAATCCTGTTGAGTGGATTGTTTGCTTTGCTATTGAGTAGATATGAGGATAAAGGAATCTATGATATCAATAAGCTGATTTTCGGGAAAATGATCGGAACTGTTTTCAATATCTTATTGCTCGTATATCTGCTGCTAGCTGCAGCGAGAGGGGTACGAATTTTTACTCTCTTTTTGAGACTCACAGTACTCCCCCTTTCTCCCCCGTTAGCCATATCTCCCTTTATCCTGCTGCCGTCAATTTATTTGGTATATCAAGGTCTTAAATATGTGTGCAGGTTTAAATATATTTCAGTATTATCCTATGTTATAGTTGTTTTATTTATGGCTCTAATCGTCAAACAATCAAGGCTTTCCTTTCTCATGCCAATAGGTGAAGCTGGAGTAATTCAGATAGTATCCAGTATACAAAAAAGCTTCATGGCATTTATTGGGTTAGAGCTGATTGTTTTTCTGTTCCCTGAGATTACCGATAAGAAAAAAGCATTTAAATGGCATATGTTGGCTAGTGCATTTAGCACACTACTCTTTGTAATTACTGTGGGTGTCTCCACAGCCCTCTTTGGAGAACATTTTTTAAAGATACAGACCATTCCATTATTCAATATGGCAAGGGCTTATAATGCACCTATCATTGAAAGAGTAGATATATATATCATCTCGTTATGGTTTATCGTGATGGGGTGTGCCATGAGGGCGTATATGTTTACTGCTTACTATAGCTTACAAAAATTGTTTAAGATGAGAAACACAAAACTTTCTTTAGGTTTATACTTTGTGGTTTTAGTGCTATTAAGCAGAATACCGCGGGATATCAATGAAGCATTTATGTTCCTCGATATTTCGAATTATATTGGAGTAGGTGTATCGTTATTCTTTGTTTTATGTCTCTGTCTTTCTTTTTTTAGAAAAAAGGGAGTGAAACCCTTATGAAAGCCATAGTGAAACCAATCACAGCAATTGTAGTGTGTATGACCCTCCTGACCCTAACCGGCTGTTGGGATCAAAAGATATATGAACGTATTGGATTTATTCTTCAGATGGGATTGGAGCTTGATCAAGATGGAAAACTAAGTTACACCGTCTCCATTCCTGTTGTAGCACCTGATATTGAAGAAAAAGTTGAGATTCTGTCTACTTCACAAAATCTTTTAAGAGAATCCAGGGAAAGGGTTCGTCGTGTCTCAGGAAAGACAGTAGAGGGAGGAAAGACACAACATGTTTATTTTTCCAAGCAGCTGGCTCAAAAAGGCATTGGGAATCTAATGGAAATATTTCTACGCAATACAGAAAATCCCTTGCTGGCCAATGTGATTGTTGTGGATGAAAGCCCACGTAAGATGATGGAAATGAGTGCAAAGTTTAAAAGTAAACCAAGACCAGCATTCTATGTCAATGATTTGCTGGTAAATGCCCGTGAAAACTCATATATTCCAGAAACAAGAATTTCCCATTTTTACATCATGAAGTACTCCAAAACCATAGACCCTATAACACCAATGGTGAGATATAATGAAAAGGAGATAGTAATAGTAGGCACTGCCCTGTTTAGCGGAGATAAGATGGCTGGGGAGATAGATGCAGCTGATACAGGAATGCTTCTGGCATTAATGGGGAAAAATAAGAAGATCAATTATATGTACCATAAACAGGACCCACAGGAAAGTCCAGCAGATTCCAAAGAGGGGGCTGCTGTATTTATTAAAGACAGTAAGAGAAAAGTAAATATAAGTACAGACGGCAAAGCACCAAAGATAGATATAAAGTTGGATTTTAAGGCTTCCCTCGATGAATATAGTGAAGAACACAACTTGGATGATCCAGAGGCTAAGAAAAAATTAGAGGAGAACATTGCGAAATCCATGGAGCGGGATTGCATGAACCTGCTAAAATATATGCAGAAAGTTGGTTCGGACCCAATAGGCATTGGTGAAATGGTCAGGTCAAAGCATAACTCATACTGGAAATCCGTGGAATGGAAAGATGTATATAAAAAAGCATCCTTTGATGTGGAGGTCAAGTTGAACTTTGAGTTTTATGGAGCAATAAACTAGCAGAATTTTTTAATAAACTATAGATCAATAGTTTCATAGACGTGGTATATTACGAATCTATTAGGATGAAATACAAACCCTAAAGGGATCCAGGACTATTGTTGGCGAGGAAAGAGAGTAGTACAAATCTGGGAACAACATATTAAATATAAATATAAAAGAAAATCCATTACTCATGGATTTTCTTTTATATTACAACTTGTATGCCTACATTCACAAGGTTATTTCAAGGAGACTCTGCAGGATTAGCGGAATCAGTATCGCCACTTTTTAATACTACCCCATAGAGCCCTGGATTTTTGTATTTTGCTATATACTTTTCGGCATCTTCTAGCCTTTTGAATCTTTGAACAATAACGCCGTCAAAGTATACCTCATATTTATATCCTTTCCTTATCTTTAAGGCTTCTTCTGCAAACATAAGGGGAAGTCCAATACTGGGCTTATAAATTTTGTCGAAGTCTTTCTCACTATACTTTCCTTTAGCAAATTCAATAGTAAAAGAAGGCTTCTTCAGTTCCACCGCAGTCCAATCGGCATATCCTTTATAGGAAGAAAAATTTTTAGGAATAGTATTGTAGGCAGGGAAAGGTTGAAATCCTGTTATAGAAGTAATTTTCTTGCTGATATTGATTACTTCATTTAAATCATCCCCAGACTGATATTTATACCAGTAAAAAAGGTTGCCCTGGGTGTGGTAGGTGGCATAAATCATGAAAGGATGCTGTATGCTTAATTTTTCCAGTGCTTGGGTTTCAGGTTCACTATGGGGAGAGGATCCTTTGTAATAAGAATCCGAGGGCTTTGTCGGGTTGAATAATTCCTTCTCCTCCCAACCAAAATCCCATTGTCTGTTAATATCAACTCCTTTAATATTCGCCTTCCATCTATTTATACCTGAGAAATAAGGTGACTGATCGAATTTAGAAATAGAAGCTAAATTCTCTTTTAATGTAGAATCTCTAATGGCAGAGTCACCTAGGATGGTGTAATCTACTCCGTCAGGATTAACCATGGGAACAAAGTAAATCGTTACTTGGTCCAAAAGTTTTTTCACATCATATTCTTTGATCGCTTCTTGAGAGTAATAGGCATTACAATAGTCCTCTATGTTCTTTAATATAATACTGGTGGTAATTCTCTCCCTTGCATGGACGCTGCCATTAATGTGTATAAGGGTATCGCCCTTTCCAAGTTTTACGAGTATGATATCTCTATTATCCCATGACTTACCAATACTCTCCCAGGTTATTAGTTCAGAAAACTTTTCTTTTAGTTTTTCAATCGTAGTTACCATCTGTTGATAGGTAATAGGAGCATGGGGCTGAACGGTTTCTAGCTTTTTGTAATCATATTCTTGACCTATTGCAGTGACACTTGTAAAAACAAAATAAATACCAATCAGTAGGGAGATAATCCTAATCTTCATCGCATGCCTCCATATCGACCCCATTTTTATCGGGAGATAAATTTACAATAGTATATGTCATGGGGGCTTTGGAGGTTCTTGTTAAATCTTTAAGGAGGTGGATAGAAATATAGGCATGTAAAAGGCAAGTAGAATATTTATCGCCTATTGTACTATTCAGTTATAGTGGTAACCGTTTTAGCCCTCAACTTTTGCCAACCATTACTTTTGTATCGGAAAAAACAAAGAACAACCCCCAAAATCCATGAACAAATTTCACTGATAGCGATCACATCAGAACCGAGTATACCAGCTAGGGTATAGGATAGAAGTACTCTGAGAGTTAATGAAAGTATATTACTTAGGGAAGTGAAAACAACATCCTTATTTCCTTGTAAAAATGCAGAATATGCATTTTCAAGAGCTAATATAGGGTAAAATACAGCACAGGTGCGAAAAAAACGCTGGCCTATGGCGGCTACTGCATCGGAAACCCCAAAGGCCTTCATAAGCTCCTCCCCTGCAAGCACAACGAAGGCGGTAACAACAACAGATACGATTAAGGAGATAAAAATTCCTTTCTTAAGACCTTCTTTGGCTCGTGACATATTATTTATACCGACATTTTGGCCAACAAAAATGGATATTGCTACTGATATATTAATAATAGGTAATATGGTTAATGTATCAATTTTATAAGCTGTTGTGATTGCAGTCACCACATCAACACCGAAGGAGTTCATGATATTCTGTAAAAGCAAGGAGCCCACAGAAGCAATGCTTGACTGTATAACTCTTGGTGTCCCTAATTTAATACTTTCATAAAACAGTGGTAAATCAATAAGGTTTTTTTGGAAGGAGATTCTAAACAAGCTACTTATCATGAATATGTCTTATGTACCACACCGTCAAGGGGTTAGTACATCAGGCTTCTTTAATTTAATTAACAAAATTTCAAATGGTACAGTTTTTGAAAAAATTTTAAATGTAACAACAAGACGAGAACGAATGTTCTTGTTTTTTAATGTCTAAAAATATATAATATTCTTACTATTATTTTGAAAGTGTTCTGTTCTTCGTGGAAGGAGACTATTCTAATGATGATTTTAAGAGAATACCAAAGAGGTAATGAAATTTATTATAAGTTACACATAATTGATGAAAAAGGCAAGGATACAGTAATAGATGAATATTATTGCAAATCAGCTTCCAAAGAGGTTGACGGTAAGACTTATTGGATTCTGTTCGATAGCAATATGAATGTGATTGAAACTGCTTTTGATTTTTTAAATTATTATCGTGTGGATGAATTAAAGCCTAACACGAAGAAACAGCATATGCAGGCGTTGAAGTTGCTATTCTGTTATCAAGACATGATAAAAAAAGATCTAAGGAAATTCTCGTTAAATGAATTTAAACGGTTTAAGATCTTCCTGAAGGGAATATCTATCCATGGAGAGACAATCGATTTTAAGCTAAAAACTCAAAGACAGCCTGATACAATAAACAATTATTTGTTAGCTTATAGAGATTATCTCAACTTTTTAGGTTGCGCTAATCATTTTTTGCATGATGCAATTAAAAAAATTTTTCATATAAACATAAATGATGTGAATGTTCGAGTTGCAAAAGAGGTGCAAAAACATAACGAGAAAAAACCAAAGCTAGTTATAGAAATGCCTCGGTACATATCTATTGATGAGATGAATAGAATCCTTTCAGTGATAAGAAAAGATTATACCCGCAGAGATGAACTAATTGTGCGACTGATGTATGAATCTGGATTAAGAATCGGTGAAGTCCTTGGTTCTACACTTGACGATATTAAGCCTGAAAAAACCAGAGGTAATAAATGGAGGTGTGTTATTTATATTAGAAATAGAGTTTCAGATAAGGAAGATCAACGAGCTAAAACTTGTATGTATGTTTATGACAGAAATCAATATTCCTTACCTAAATACAGCAAAGAAGGATATGACTGTGGATATCAAAAACAACAGCTTACAAAAGGTGTAGTTGAACTTTTAGAGGAATATATTGATGAAGAACGTCAGGGAATTATAGACAAATATCCAGGAAGGTTTAAAGAATGTTCTCTTGCAGATAGAGTAACAGAAGAGAATGTGGAGTTTCCTAATTCCTACGTATTCTTGAATAGCCTCGGCAAACCGCTATCGCAGGATTTGTGGAACAGGACGTTAAGGGAAATTCTCAATATTGCAGGCATACCAACAGATATTGACAAGAGAGAGAACAACCTAAATCATAAGTTTCGTCACGGGTTTGCGATGTACCAAATACAAAAAAGGGGCATGAGAATAGCTGAGCTACAAAAACTAATGCGTCATCGTAGTATTCAATCTACAAGGATATATTACAACCCAACCGAAGATGATCAACTTAAACTACTTGAAGGATTTGAAGAATCATTGTTTGAGGATATTCCAGAATTAACAATAAAGGGGTGGGGATAGAAAAAATGTATACTGATGACAAAGAGTTTATGTATGAAAGAAAGGGGATTTTTGTAGATAGAGATTTGTATGGTGCAGTGAAAGCCTTTGATGAATATAGTCGCAGTGTAAGTTTTTACAAACTCCAAAGCAAACAAAAAAATTCTAAACGTTTTGCTGATACGTTATCTAAATATTTTTTGAATGTAAAGTTGACAGACATATCTGCCCTTTTTGTTTTAAATTTGCTTACACGCACTCATATTACTGATTATGAAAGTAGAAATATAATGAGATTCCTGATTTTTTTGCTGGAAGATGAATATATTAAAGACGGTATATTATCTAGGCTAATACTATTTAAGGGGAAAAATGGTGATAAAGGAAATAAAGTAGGTAGAATAGATATAATCTCTAAGGTAACTACAAAAAAAATAATAAAAATTCTTACCTGCAAGAATTTTCAAGATTTCATTGAAACTGGGACATTGTTAACAAGAACCAGCTATGACATGAGAATAGGTACACAACTTTTTCTAATGGAATTACCAGAAGACTTATCCGTTAATAGTGAAATATATGGATTTTTATCAGGCTATTTTGAAGATATTAAGCTTAATACAGCTATAAGTGTATTTGCAAGGATAAATCGAGCTCATGCTTTTATTTTTACTGTAAGGATATTCTTTCAAAATATAGATACTAAAGGTATTACAAGAGAATATCTTTACAATGGGCTAAAGGTCCATAAAGAAATTATCATATCACAAAAAGGAAAAGTAATTGTGTCAGAATTATATAAGGTTGTTTTAGGTA
>CALECF010000189.1 GCA_937948705.1 uncultured Anaerosolibacter sp.
TTCTATATTAATCGTTTGGCACAGTTAAACCGTTGGACTCCTTATGTAAAGATAAGTAAGGGCGGTCAAAACGTTTTTCATATGCTTGATTTTCTTTAAGCTGTTGATTCCAGAAAAAGTTTATTAATCCAATCTTGGTAAGTAACTTAAGGAGAATTGTCATACCCTTTCCAAATCGAATTGGCCTGGCCAATTGGTGAATACTTGTTGGGTTGAAGTTCCCTTCATAAACTAAGTCCACAATGGTCTTAACCAATGGTCTCATCATTTTTTCCTGAGCCGTTGCTGGCCTCATCTGCAAACCTTCTATCCCGCCCTTAATGGCTGTACCAATATACGTTCTACCTAACCTGAGAGCCAATTGTTCAAAGTATGCCTCAAGATAGTGAGATTGGCTACTTTCAGGAAAACCTGATTGTACAAAAAAGCTTATACTCCCTTCGGAGGCTTGAAGTTTCTCAATAAACCTCATGACGTGAGAAGGCATTGCATGAACATATAGGGGCATGAAGAACATAACATGTTTCTCACTATTAAAAGTCTCTGCCCACTCCTCCCATTTATCTCCTTCCTTCAAATCACGAACCTCAACCCTATCACAAAGGGCTTCAACAGCTTTTTTCAGAATAAGTGCCGAATTGCTGCCACTCCTTCTAGGAGAACCGTTGTAAATTATTATTTTTTCCATAGGTTCAGTTGAAGCAAAGGACACAATCCGATTTTTAGCCTTCCTCGATTCCAGTGGGCGCAATTGAAGACCGCCATCTTTTACAATGCGGTAGGCTTTAGATTGAAAATGGTAGGCAGTACGATACAAATAATCTTCAATAACCTGTGCTTCTTGATTTGTTAAGCCTTCCGTATCATAGTAATATACCATATTAGGATAGCCATTATATCTAGCAACATGATGACATTCTCCATCTACAATTTCTATATATGGATGATAGTGGGGAATTGTCCTGTCCAAAAAAGCTTTCGCTTGATGGCTAATAAATCCTTGGGCTGTATCCATTAGTAAAATAACAGTATCACTGTTTACATAGTTGGGATAGAATTCAGTCATTTGATCCTTCATTACACATCTACCAGGGGTCTTGACCCAACAGTTCCAACAGCCAATGCATGGAGTTATGGATTGATCTCCTAATCTAACAACCTTCAAAGTTTCATCATAAAGATGTTGGATGGCATTAATCATCTCTACATCCTGTTCCTCTCGTAGATCAAACAAAGTTTTCATTTTTTTCTCTCCTTCTATACCCTTTTATAATTTTAAAATCATCCAATGTCATATTCCATTCTTATGCAATACTTCAAAACATTATTATGATGGCAACAAGCCAAGTACTACGATTTTTAATAGTCGTAACTATAGTAAATTCAATAATCTTTCAGTTATAATCTAAGTTTTTGTTAAAGACGAATCTAAAATAACGGCAATAATTTAGTGATTAATTCCCTTAATGTTTTACTATTCTGTACTTTTTTAATATTTACCTCCTTGGTGCTCATGTTTTTGCAAATTTGTTTATTCTTGCGTATCTAGTACACCATCTATAATAAAATTCCCTCAACATGGTTGTCTGAGGGAACATAAAACTCACTTCAATTTTCACTTAAAATCTTCTACCCTTTCATTCCTACTTACTTCTTCTCTATCAACACAACCGTCTCAACATGTAAAGTATGTTGTAGTTAGCATATGTAAACCTCTTTCGAAGTGCAAGAATACCACCAAATTTAAAAATTTTTCAGACCTATAGACTGAGAAAACTACTAGAATAGTATAATTCCCATTTCGCTTCTCGTTGCCCAAAAATCAAGTAAGGACCGTCTCCCAATTGCTACTGAAAGGACGGTCCGTCTTTTATTTATCTTTTTTCGTTTACTGCCACTGCATCGGCGGTTGCCTGCATTGGATAGGATTCCATAACCCCTCCGTCTATTATTATCTCTACAAGATTTCCTACTCTAAATTCTCTGCTGACATTTCTATAGCCAATTGCTATATCCGCTGAAATATTTTCAAAGAAGTTGGTTTTTTCATCTATCGTTATCCAAATTAGACCATTGATAGTGGTGCCCTTAGAATCCACCAATATACGTTTCCCACCTTCCTCAATCTCCATTATTTTGCCTACAACATCCGGAGCTTTAACCTTTGCATTTGTAGCAGGTGCTTTTGTTTCCTCTGATATTATATTGATCTTCTTTGCCACAGCTTGGGCCGGATAGGATTTTGCAATAGGACCCGTAAAGACGGTCTCTACAATATCACCTTCTTTAATTTCCCCATAGGCAAAGTCCTTGGTTATTTCTACGCCATTCTTCATTACCGTGGTTTTCATATTGACGGTAACATAGGCTATATCCAGCATAGTGTCCTCCTCCAGCTTTCCTTCAACTAAAAAGGTTACACCATCCTTGCCCTTACCCAGATTTTTAACTACACCCCTTACACCTATTTCATCCTTTTCTTCAATTTTATCTTCAATGAGTATTGTGTTACTTTCATTGTCCCAATCAATGTTTAATCCAGTTAAATTCGCTATTGCCCTTAGGGGTAAGTAGGTGCTACCTTTTATTATTATTGGAGTTATTAACTCGCCTTTGGAGTCCCTTAACTCGATAGCTTCATTATTATACTTCACCATTATATCCGGCCTCAGGGTAGCACTTACGTTATTGTATATCGTCGTTGCACCCACCGTGGATAAGCCTGTAATTACTACTATTGCACATATGGATACAGCTTTTGCAAATTTTGATTTCATGTCATTTCCTCCTCTAATCAACTAATTCGTTAACATTTATGATAATTAGACGATGAAATCTTTGCATCGGTTCCCTCTCTCATAGCATTTGTATAAGTCTTATTCTTCCACTCGGGCTTCCTAACGGTACCCATTCAATTTTCAAAGCATGTAGGATACACCCATGGATAACCCTCCTATTCAATTTAAATAGGTAAGTATTTAATAGTTATTATTTCTTATAGTAGTTCTTCACAATCTGGTCCATAACCCAGCTTGTTCTTGCAGCACTTTTCCCACTACTAGGACATTTTGCCTCCCTATTCAAATCATTAACAACAGTTTGAATTAATGGCTGTTGGATGTGTTTGGGATTTTCTATTGTAAATTTTGTGACTTTTTCTTCAGTAGTTAATACAACTGGTTCTGAGCTAAAAGTCGAAAATTCAATTTTACCTTTGCTTCCAATGACTTCGTTCATTTCATAGTTTTCAAAGGCTGAGAAACACCATACTCCTATACCCTGAACCCCTGATTCAAAAACAAAATTACCAGTAACAATATCATCTGCTTCATATAGCTGTGCTTGATTATCTATACTTCCTTTAACCTCTTTAATAGGTCCCAAAATATAATCTAAAATATCTAAGGTGTGACTACCCATATCAAGAAACTTACCACCTCCAGAAATCTCTGGTATTACACGCCAAGGTAAATTCTTTCCTTCTATTTCTTCTTTAAGAGGTTTTTCAAAATGTCTTACCGTAACAAATCTAACCTCTCCAATTATACCACTTGCGATTAATTCCTTTATTTTAATAAATTGTGGAAGTGCTCTTCTATAAAAAGCAACATACAATGGAACCTTTGCTTCTTCACATTCTTGAATCATTGTTTGACAATCACTATAATTAAGAGCCATCGGTTTTTCTACATATACAGGCTTTCCAGCCTTTGCACACCGGATTGCATATTCTTTGTGAAAAGCAGGGGGAGTAGCTATATATACCGCATCTACTTCAGGATCATTTATAAGCTCATCTGCATCATCATACCATTTTGGAACATTATGTCTTGATGCATAGTCTTTAGCAAGGTTTCCGTTTCTTCTCATCACTGCAACTAAAGTAGAATTATTTGCTTTTTGAAATCCAGGACCACTTTTAACTTCTGTGACTTCTCCACACCCAATAATTCCCCAACGTATGGTTCTCATCATTCATCCACACCTTTCAATATTTATATCCCATTATTTATACCCATCTGAGGATGTAGTAATCTAGGATACTAGTTAATAGATATAGAAAGCAAAACACTTGGAATCCTGACTTGATGCAAGACCCCCATAAATAAAAACTTCCCCAAATATCAGTCTGAGGAAGTTAAATACACTATTCTATTTCACTACCAACATGCTCTTTTTTCCTTGTCACCTTTAAAACCACACATACTATCATCAAAACAATAGCACCTACAATAGCACCCATACCAGCTAAAATGCCAAAAGCATCCGATAATGCACCAGTTACTATTGGCATGATAATAGCACCAATTCCTCCTAACATTAGCAAGACACCCATTGCCATAGGATAAGACTTAATGATATCCCCAACTGTAGAGACTGTTGTAGGATAAATACCTGCCATAGAAAATCCTAATCCCATTATAGCAATGGTAATAACCTTTAAGTTATGTGTAGAAAGTAATAATAGATAAAAGACAACGGTTCCACAACTAGTTGCTAACAATAGTACCTTCTTCGATACTCTATCTCCCCAAAATGCACAAGTTAATCTACCAGCAAGAATAACTAACCACAATAAGGAAGCCAGGATTTGAGCATACTTTATGGTCATGATATTTGAGTCAATGAAATATTTAACCATCCATCCATTAATCGTTGCTTCGGCACACAAATAAAAAAACATAATCCCAGCACTAATGCAAAAATCCCTGTTCTTCAAAAATTCATAAGACATTTTTTCTTTCTCAATCTTTTTTGCAGTGTTATCTATTTTCATCTTTGAGAAAAGAAGCATAGAAAGAATAGCAAGAACAATAATAATGCTGGCAGCTATTTTCCAGCCCAGTTCTCCAGAAATGTTTGTAGATAGAATAACCAAAAATGGAGCAGTTAAAGCACCAACCGCAAAGATACTATGCAGAACATTAAGGGCTGCTGGACTACTATTAGATACCTCATTTACCATGGTGTTATTAAAATTAGAAATACTACCCCGACTTAATCCTGTAAATAAAAACCCTAAAATCAATAGGACAGGATTACCTGTTAAAATCATGATTAGAAATCCCATAGCAACAAAGCTACATAAAAATATAATTGTTTTTTTTCTGCCTAAATACAGAGGCAACACCCCTGCAATAAACCCAGAAATTAAGTTACCTGCTTGGTGCGCAGAAATCAATCCTCCACTTACTGTATTGCTTAACCTATACTCAATACTGATTAAAGGAAGCAGTGAACCTAAAATCATAGCATATAAACCATTGACTGCAAAAACGAAAAAGCAACATTTCAAAATGTATTTTTGATCTTTATTAAGCTGTGTGTAAAATGATTGATTTTTCATATTTTATAATTCTCCTACTTAGCACATAGATGATAATCCTAATAAGTATAGCACATTCTAAAATAATTTCAATCAAATCCATCTATTCTTAACGAGTATCCATTTGCCTTAATAATCTTCTCGAAATGAGAAGGCATCACCGAAAAGATGGAGAGTTTCTGAAATACTCTATATAGTTAGAAAGCTATTCATTGGAAAGATCGTCAATCGCTTTAACAGCCAGTTCCAATGCTTTAATTCTTCTTTCTAAAAGCGTTCTTTGAGGACTTCCTGACTTTGACTTAGCATAAAGGTTTTCAATTGATGGGAATAAATCAGTAAGAACATTGCGAGCTTCAACTAATTCTTCCTGGGTGTAATGATGGGGTCTTTGATTCCAAACGTTTTCTAGCATGGCTAAGCCGATATAAAGAGCTTTGAGTCGTTTCTTTAATAAGGTTGTATTTGCGCCCTTCTGAGTCATCTGAGCCAAGGCCTTTTCGCATTTGCTGATCGATGATTGGAATGATTTTATTGATTCATTATCAAATATAGCAATCAGTTCATCTTCTAACTCAGGAATATCATCCATTTTTTTTATTATTCTTACATCACCCATAAAACTATCTTTCTTTTTATCCATCATTATACCTCCTTAGATTTCTGTTTTTCTACTTATTCCCTCACATATATAACAAATCAATTCCTTTGTATTACCCTCAGCCTCAGACAAGGAAGACAACAGCAGGTCATCCGAAGCCTCTGTTTCTTCGGATAAAACCATATCATTCTTCCTTTCTTTCAACGGCAGCTATGTAGCCCCATTTCTCGTATAACATAACAGTGTTTGGATGTATCCCCATTATTCCAGCAATTTCAGAAGTACTATAGGTTCCCATTGAATACCTCCCTTATTGGTTGCCCAAATTGCATATCTCATTATAGCATACACCAAAAAACCTAGTGCGACAGTGGAGGGTTTTTGGTATTTTTTACTTCCCTATAAAAGAAAAACACGCTGAAACGATTATTACCTTTATTTTATTGCTTAAAGCCTTATAAATGCAATCCATACTAGAGGAGGACGCTTCCCTTTATCTCACTTAACATTACATAAAACCAAAACCTTTACCCAGACATCCTTAGCTCTGGGTAAACATTATACCCCCTAAAGAAAAGCCCCCAAACTAATCAGTTTGAGGGAACATAAAACACACTCCACATGGGTGGTGTATTGCAGTTAATATACAATTTTCTACAACATGCCAAAGACATATATTCCTTAATATCAAGTATTCTTATCCCATCTATTTTTCAAAGCTACCATAATGATACAAGACTAACATTTCTCGTACTCTCGTCTCACCTTAAATAAAGCCATATTTTAATTCTTCTTCAGTTGTATCTAACAATTTCATATTGGTTGCAATCTCTTTTCCTGCCTTTTGCAGCAGGTCCAGGTAGTTGGCTACCTCAGTTTGCATATTTTTAGGTGGATTCGAAAGGTATTTCCCTTGTGTCGCGTAAATCTCACAGATTAGCTCCATATGAATTTTCTGTGCAACTCGCTTCATCCAGAGAGATGTTACGTCAAATTCTGATCTATCCCCATGACCACAACTAGATATCATCATTAGCTTAGGAATTTGTGTGTTGTGAGGCTTCACCTGCTGATCGTTTTCTTTTGCATCCATTTTAGTCTGAGGACCGCCTATCATTGTCATTCGATCCATAAAAACTTTCAGCATACCTGAAATATTCTCAAAATATACCGGTGAGGCAAAACAGATAATGTTCGCTCCTGCCATCAAAGACAAGACCTTCAACATATCATCCTTTGTTACACATTGTCCCGGTCCCCTAAGCCAGCAGGTATGACAGCCCTTACAGTGTTCTATTTCTTGTTCTGCCAAAAAAATATTTATCGTTTCTACTCCAGCTTCTTGTGCTCCTTTTAGAAAGGAATTAACCATCACATTTGTATTACCTGCTTTCCCCTTAGGACTTCCATTAACCACTATAATCTTCATCTTTCAATTTCCTTTCTTGTATTTATCATTTGTCGTCTTCTTCGTTCTCTTTCTTTATAACCCAATACTTCGACCCATCAGCTGTCCGCCCAAGAAGCTCATAGTCAATCAGCAGCCTTCTCAATATGAAGTAATCCCCGAAAGTATGCCATGCTTCAATTATTTGATTGACCTCTTTCTCGCTGTAAACACGGTCTGCATCAAATCTACTAGCCAAATAGGCTAGTACTGGAATCTTTGTTCTATTTGGCATAGGGATTTGCTTTATTTTTCCGGCATCATCTAGGAAGGCCGATATAATTATTTTTTTCTTCGTATTCGTCATTTGTTAATACCCCCATTCCTTTAATATTCTTGCAAATCGGGATAAACGTTCTCTAACAAGCCCATCCGAATGCCAGAATCACTTCTTCCAAGCTACTTTAACCAATATTCATTATAATCGCTGGCTCTATCCATAAACCCTTAATCAACCAAATATCTCCTGATTTCTTAATATGTCCACAATATAAAAGCGAGTTTTAAATACTATACTATTCTTGAGTGGTATAAAGGAACCTACAGTAACCAATCTCAGCAGCATTCTTCATGAGTTCGAGGTTTAACCACGCAGCGAGCTTATAGAACGGTTTATCTTCAAAAGGCCATTTAGTACGCTCACAAGATAGAAGCTCCTCATCTGACAACGTGGTCAACATAGTTTTCCATTCATCATGTAATTGAGCTATTTTTTCTTTAACAGCTGCTGTATTGCCAGGCCAATGAATGTTCTCTTGATTAAGTATCCCACTACCAAAAGAATAGTCAAAAACCATTGACCACCAAAATATGATATGCCAAGTCAACCATGCAATACTAGGTGGCCCAATATCGTAAGTCTCAGTATCTGGCCAGTCTGCATACCAAACTCCTAATCTATTGACAACATGAAGCCCCCTTGTAGTAGGTCTCCATAAAAGTTCTTCATCATCTACAAGACTATTAAGATGAATTTCCATCATCTTCCATGATATATCAAACTGGAAGTTTAGTGTATCTCGTAGACTATTTGCTGCAATTTTCATTTCCTTGTCATTCATAGTATTTCCTCCAATAACCGTTACTTAAAAATAATACAGTACTCTCATTCATTTCAACCAATTTCCCTACAGTCCTTAGATCATAAGTTTTCCAAAGAAAGTTTTTGTTGCTTTGTTAGATATATTTAATTTACATCTACCATTTAATAAACATATTATATTATTGTTTGTTTTATTTGTCAACCTATCAATCATTTGAGTCGTGTGATCTTGTATAGCAGGAATATATTTTGAAAACAACCTTTTTGATTTTATATTGCTTTATCTCCTTTAGGTGTTAAAGCACCTCTAATGCAAAATTCCCTCAAACTTATAAGTCTGAGGGAACATAAAAAATTTCTAAACCCGTTTCAATCTGTCCAAAGCCACCACCATGAGTACAAATATGAGTTTATCTCATGCAATTACTTTTTTCTGTATGAGAAAGCGACCCAAAATTGGGCCGCCTTCCTAGCTCTCATCTTTTATTTAATTCCCTAGGAGGAAGACGACATCTTCCCCATTATAGGATTTCTACATATCCGTCCGTTCCATTCACCCGAATTCGTTGCCCATCTTTGATCAGCTTGGTGGCATTTTCTACTCCGACAACTGCTGGCAAGCCATATTCACGGGCGATAACTGCTCCATGGGTCATCAATCCACCGACTTCGGTGACTAGACCTTTTATGGATACAAACAATGGTGTCCAGCTGGGGTCAGTAAAGGAGGTGACTAATATATCTCCATCTTCTAGATCAGCATCTTCCATGTTTAAGATGACACGTGCTCTTCCCTCTATAATTCCTGAAGAAACAGCCAGACCTGCCATAGCACCCGCTGGAATATTTTCTCGTTTGTACTCTCCAGTAACGATTTCACCGTCAGAGGTGATCACACGTGGAGGAGTTAGTTTTTCAAATAGCTTGTACTCTTCTTTTCGCTTGCAGATGACATCGAAATCCAGTTTATTTGTGGCTATGACTTCGCGAAGTTCTTCAAAAGTGAGGTAATATATATCTTCTTTTTCATAAATAACATTTGTCTGTACGAGGCGATCGGCTTCTTTCAGTAAAGCCTGCTTATAAACAAAGTATCGGTTAACCATGCCGTATTTTGGATATTCACGATAGCCAATGAAATTTCGGATTAGGTCAATCATTCGCTTTGTTTCTTTGACTTTTTCTTCACCATCC
>CALECF010000190.1 GCA_937948705.1 uncultured Anaerosolibacter sp.
CCTGTAGCTCCCGTTGCTCCGGTTGGCCCTGTCGGCCCAGTTGGTCCAATAGCGGATTCATACTCTACAATGAGGGTAGGCCAATTTGGAACAATACCATCATCATACCCTTTAAATCCTATCAAGCTGGTTTGGTTCTCGAAAGTAGTAAGGAGCATTCCATTATCAGCAAAAAAACCATTATACCAACCTTGTACCAATGCGGTTAAATCTAAATAAATATAATTTCCTACAAGATCACTAGCTAAGACCGTCTCAAATACAGGTTCCGCCGCAACAGCAGGCTGCATATTCCACGTCACTGTATTTTGAGAAAAGCCACTTAATAATCTTCGCGCGGTAAGTGGTTGTATATCTGGTGTTATCTTTTGAAAAAACAAGAGCCTTAAGGTGGCATTTGTTATGATCGAGCCTGGCGGAATTGCACTGATATCAAAGTTCAAAAGACTTCTATATACATCATTTGGTGCTGGAGTCCTCCCCACAAAAAGATTCTCTTGAGGACCGAAGCTTGTGTTGGGCTGAAGTTGAGATATGATGGTTGCATCTGTTGGTGTTAAAAACAATATTGGCAAAATAACCCCTCCATTCATTTTTATACGTTCTTCATTATTACCATCTCTATGCTATAATTCCTTAATCCCTCCTTTATGTCATCCCCACATAATAAAAACAGGGTTTTGATAATTCTTTTAGTATCTCAGTCCCTCTAGGGCTTTGTCCCAATTCATATATATTCGCTCAAATAATAATTGTTACTACTTCTAAATGGTATGACGAATCATTACATATAAAAATATGCAGTAGATCAACGTTTTCACAACGCCAATCTACTGCATATTCGTTCCTTTAAATAATATTTCTATCATGCATACTCATACTATTTTACTTGTTTTACTTTAGTCAGTATATCTTTACCTGCATCCCTTACCCGCTATTCCTCGAAGTATCCATCTAAGTAAGAGTGTTTTTCTCCATTTTTTGACCACCCTAAGATTGCATCCATATTCACATTTTGTGCCGCTTTAAATATAGATTTATCTACATCTGGAATATTCCTTTTTAGTTCATCAATTAACTTCTTCATTTCAAATCGTTTATTTGCTATTTTCTCTGCCGCCACCATACATGCACAATTTAATGGCCAAATACCATTTTCTTGGGTGTAATGCTCGATATAGCGTTCCTCAATATAATAGAGGGGTCTTATTAGCTCAACACCTTGAAAGTTTGTGGATTTTAATCTAGGCAGCATTGTCTTAAAATTACCTGTGTATAGCATATTCAATAATGTGGTTTCAATAACATCATTGAAATGATGACCCAGAGCTATCTTATTACATCCCAGTTCTTGGGCTTTCGTATAGAGAGCACCTCGACGCATCTTAGCGCACATGAAACATGGATAATCCTTTGCTATACCATCCACTATTCTAAATATGCCCGATTCAAAGATCTCAATTGGAATATCTAAATACCCACAATTATCGATCATTAACCGTTTAATATCTGGATGATACCCTGGATCCATAACGATGAAGTGCAAATCGAAATTTACCTCCTTATGGTGTCGTTTCAATTCCTGAAATAACTTTGCCATCAGCATGCTATCTTTTCCCCCTGATATGCAAACAGCAATCTTATCTCCTTCTTCCACCATACGAAAATCTTTTAATGCTTTAATAAACTTTGTCCATATATTTTTTCGATACTTAGTAATGATGCTTGTTTCTATTTTATCCAGAGTCTTTCGTTCTTCAAAGGGTATCAATATTTCGCAGCCCTTACCAGCAATCTCACTCATACTATCACCCAACCTTTCACGAAAAATATTATATCATCTCAGTATTCATCTGTGTTATAAAAAATAAGTTGATAGAATTATGATTTTACTTCGTAAGGGCCAATATCTTACATTACATATCTAATAGCTTTTTCCTCGTTGACTGTTCTTTGTTCTACCGCCTTGATCTCTTGGACCTGATTTCTTACCCAGTGTACTTGGTTTATTCCCTGGTGTACTCCTGCGGTCCTCGTTTCTTCTCTTTTCATTGGATGCTTCCGAAAAAGATCCACCCTTGTTCTTGCTAAACTTAGATTGTTCTCCTTTTTGAGGACCCTTTGATTTTCGGCTCCTATCTTCTGAATACCCTCGCCCTTCACCTTTTCTATTCCTATCCTCCGAATGACTTCGTCCTTCACTTTTTCTATTCCTATGCTCTGAATGACCTCGTCCTTCACTCTGTCGATTTTTACTGACCTCAAGTCCTTTTTCCTTCGAAATCTTTCGTTTTTTAATTGTCATTTGTATGTTTTTTTCGATTTTAAGCAATTCATCATAATCCTTTGGTGTGACAAAAGTTACTGCTATACCTGTCTGACCAGCTCTTCCTGTACGCCCGATACGGTGAACATAACTATCTGCATCTTCTGGCACATCATAATTGAACACATGGGTGACTCCCTCAATATCTAAACCCCGCGCAGCTACATCAGTAGCCACAAGCAATGGTATCTCCATATTTCTAAAGCTTTTCATTACTTTTTCTCGTTTTCCTTGAGTTAAATCGCCATGTAGCTCATCAGATTGATAGCCACCCGCATGAAGTGCTTCATTGAGGGCAGTGACCCTTCTCTTTGTGCGACAGAAAATGATTGCCATGAAGGGCCTGTATTCATCAATCATTCTAAACAAAGCGCTTTCTTTTTCTCTGTCTGTTGTGTCAATTACAATTTGTTCTATTTCATCCAATGTAATGCGAGTATTCTTCGTAGTGATCTGCACGGGTGCCTTCATGTACCGAGAAGCCAAATCACGGACTCCCTTTGGCATTGTTGCCGAGAAACACATGGTCTGTCTTCCTTTCCATGTTTGTCTTATAATTTCCTCGACCTCTTTTAAAAATCCCATATGGAGCATCTGATCTGCCTCATCTAAAACCAACATATTTAACCTACTGAAATCAATCGTCCTTCTTCTCAAATGATCCAGCAATCTGCCTGGTGTTCCAATAACCATATGAATGTTGCCCTTTAGCTTTCGAACCTGTTGTTCTACATCTTGTCCACCATATGCAGCCAATATTTTTATATCCTTAACTGGGGCTAGCTTTCTTGCCTCAGCTGTAATCTGTATGGCTAACTCCCTAGTAGGCGTAATGACGAGGGTTTGTACATTGGCTTTATTTACATCCGTCGCTTCCATGGCAGGCAATAAAAACGCTAGGGTTTTCCCTGTCCCTGTCTGGGCTTGACCGATCACATCCTTGCGCTGCAAAAGAATCGGGATTGTCTGTTCTTGAATGGGTGTTGCCTCAAATATTCCCTGTTCATTTAATGCGTCACATAATTCTTCGCTAATTCCAAGTGATTTAAAGTTCATCTTCATAATAACGACCTTTCTTTTTTTTATTTATTATAAGTATTCTTGACATAATTCATTCTATAATCTTTAATGAATGATATCTCTTATCCATATTCTTCCCTTGTTCCCAAAGAAGTCCAACATTCATATAATATATGTAATACAGTAAAAATTCAATAAGGAGATACCAAATGTGATGGAGGGAATAAAATGAATCGACTCATCTATGAACGGTATATAAAAAACTTTGAAATCAATCTATTGGATTGCATTCCCCTTGGAAGAGGGCACAATGGCATTGTATACATGCTTCCAGAAGGTAAGATTATTAAAATATGCTTCAAACCTAAATCTTGCGAAAAAGAATACTATATCTTAAACAGGGTAAATGGAAATAAATATTTTCCTAGGGTTTATGGCATGAGCGGAAACTATATGATCCGTGATTATGTTGATGGAATTATTCTAAAAGACTATATTAAAGAATATGGCCTTGATAGAGAACTGGCTATAAAGATCATAGACTTATTGAAAGAATTTAAACGACTGCGCTTTTCTAAAATCGACTTGCGATGCAAAGATATCATCGTTCAACCTAATGGCACCCTAATGGTCATCGATCCCAAAAAGTTTTACTCAAAGAAGAGAAACTTTCCAAGACATCTATCGAAAGGCCTTTATAAATTGGGAGTACTGGACTATTTCATGTCTGTGGTTAAGGACGTCAACCCCAAACTCTACAGACAGTGGTATAAGGAAATCGAAAAATGTATTCAGGAAAGACAGGAAGAACTTGATTCACATTGATGCTAAATCAAAAGATGTCTTATTGATTATTATTCATAAGACATCTTCTCTGGTATCTAATCCCAGGATAAATAAATGAACTTTATGAAAACATCACCTACAATTATATGCCTACATTTTTAAACTGATTAAAATATAGTCCATGATACAGGCCTTTCTTTTGAATAAGGCTATCATGATCTCCACTTTCCACAATAGCACCTTTGTCTATCACCATAATCATATCAGCATTTCGAATGGTGCTTAAGCGATGGGCAATAATAAAGCTGGTTCTTGACTGGACAAGCTTGAGCATAGCCTCTTGTATATGCAATTCAGTACGGGTATCCACGTTACTGGTTGCCTCATCTAATATCAAAATGGATGGATTAGCAAGTACTGCCCGTGCTATGGCTAAAAGCTGTTTTTGACCTTGGCTAAGATTCCCCCCATTTTCAGTAATGATGGTCTCATATCCCTTCGGCATTCTCCGAATAAATACATCAGCGTTGGCTAGTCTTGCAGCAGATTCCACATCTTCATCCGACGCCTCTAGTCTCCCATACTTTATGTTATCCCGGATTGTACCAGTAAACAAATAGGTATCCTGTAGTACTATTCCAAAACATTTACCTAAGCTCTTTCGAGTATACTCCCTAATATCTACACCATCGATAGAAATGCTTCCACTATTTACATCATAAAATCTAGTCAACAGGCTTATCAATGTAGTCTTCCCTGCTCCAGTAGGCCCCACAAGGGCAATATTGCTACCAGGTAAAACTTCAAAATTAATATCTTTGATGATGGGTACATTCTGTTGGTATGCAAATGTCACATCCCGGAAAACCACGTGGCCTTTTGGGTTTTCTAATTTTTTTGCTCCTATTACATCACTGGGTTCTTCCTCTTCGTCAAGGATCTCGAATACCCTCTCTGCCCCAGCAATTGCAGATTGCAATGTATTGTAGATGCTCGAAATCTCGTTCAGTGGTCTTACGAACTGCCTTGAGTAGCTTAAGAAACTGGCAATAACACCAATGGTAATCATATCTCTAACTGCCAAGATCCCCCCCACACCTGCAACCAACGAAAATCCAATATTATTAATAACATTCATTAACGGCATAATGAATCCCGACCATATTTGTGCCTTTATCCCCACATTACACAACTTATTATTAATCTCATCAAACGCCTCAATTACTTTTTCTTCATGGTGAAATGCTTTGACTACGAATATCCCAGATATGGTTTCCTCAATGTGTCCGTTTAATCTTCCAAGATATTGCTGCTGCTCTTTAAAGAATACTTTTGTTTTTCTAGCGGTTAGTCGAGATACAATAAATACTAAGGGAATGGTAACGATACTGGCCATCGTTAGCAATGGGCTTAACATTAGCATCATATAAAAAGATCCACTAATAATAAAACCACTGGCCAGCAGATGTATCGTTGATTGCGATATGGTGATACTTACATTTTCAATATCATTCGATAGTCTGCTCATAATCTCCCCATGGGTATGAAGATCAAAAAAAGATATAGGCAGATTCTGAAGTTTAGTGAATAAAGCACTTCGTAGTCGTTGTACAATGCGTTGAGATACACCTGCCATGATCCATCCTTGGGAAACACTAATCACAGCGTCTACCACATACACGACAAAGAGCACCCCCACTATCATTCCCAGCAGGTTGCTTGATACAGACCCATTTTTACGAACCATTGCATCAATTGCCTTACCGATAAGAAACGGTACCATCAACCCTAATAAAGAGCTTACAATAATCAATACAGATAATCCTATTATGAATTTTCGTTCCTCCTCAAAATAATCCCACAGCCGTCTCATGGTTCCTTTAAAATTCTTTGCTTTCTCCGTTGGTCCACTACGATGACCCTTCCCTAGCCGTGGATATCCGATAAGGTTTTTGCTTGTATCTTTTTGCACATTATTATTCAAACTCACTCCATGATTGGATTCACTTCTATTTTCCTCATTGACGTTTCTATATGCCATATTCCATTCCCCTTTCCTTTCCGATTTGAGAATAAAATATATCTTGATAGATCTTGCAAGATTCCATTAGATCTAGGTGTGTTCCTATACCTACAACATTCCCATGATCTAATACAACAATTTTATCTGCACCTACAACCGAGGTAATCCTCTGGGCAACAATCAAAGAGGTTAATCCACGGGAGTATTCCTTTAGACCTTCCCTTATCTTACCCTCTGTCACCACATCAACGGCACTGGTACAATCATCCATAATGAGTATTGCCGGGTTTTTAATAAGAGCCCTAGCAATGGCAATGCGCTGTTTTTGACCACCAGAAAGATTTACACCGCCCTGCCCTAATATGGTTTCATAACCATTTGGAAAAGACACAATAAATTCATGGGCTTCGGCAAGAGATGCTGCACGCTTCACCTCATCTTCATCGGCATTTTCTCTACCCCATCTTATATTGTCTAAAATCGTACCTGTAAATAGCAAAGTCTTTTGAGGCACGATTGCAATCATTCCCCTTAACGTGTTAGGATGTATCTCCTTTACATCATTGCCATTTACATAAATAGCGCCTTTCGTAACATCATAAAATCGTGGTATGAGATGAACGAGGCTACTTTTCCCTGAACCAGTAGACCCAATAATGCCTATGGTCTCCCCAGGAAAACATGTAAAAGATATTTTCTTTAGGACAGGATCTCTTAAATCTTTTTCATATGAAAAAGTCACATTATCAAAATCTATTCGACCTTTTTCTCTTGACACTTGCCTAGTGCCTTCAAATTCCGTCATTCTATTATCCTGCTGAAACACTTCATCGATTCGTTCATAGGATGTCCTAGCCCGAACAAATCCATTAAATACCATAGATATCATCATAAGTGAATGTAAAATCTGTGTCATATAGCTAATAAAAGCTATAATCTTTCCCACTTCCATATGCCCACGACTCACGGTTAATCCACCGAACCAAATCACTGCCACGATTCCTAGATTTACTGTCAATGTGATAGCAGGCGAAAATACGGCAATCTTTCCCATGGCGTTGGCAGATATAGATGTAAGTTCTTGGTTCGCATCTTCAAATCGGTCACCTTCATAATCAAATCTATGAAATGCCTTTATGACGCGGATACCTGCAAGAAATTCTCGAAATACCCCATTGACACGGTCGAAAGCTTTCTGTACTTTTCTGAAGAAAGGATATCCAATTTTCATATTGAAATATATCAGTATGCTTATGATCACAACGACAGCCATAAGTATTAAGGTCATACGTGGGTTCAATAAAAACGCCATGATGAAACTACCAATACTCAAAAGCGGAGCTTTTACAAAAATTCGCATCATTCGATGGACAAATCCTTGTACCTGCTGAACATCATTGGTTAATCTTGTAATCAAAGAAGCTGTATCAAAATCATTAAGATTATCAAAAGAGAATGTTTGTATTTTCTTAAAAAGATCTGATCTCAGTTCACTCCCAAATCTTTGTGAGACATTGCTGGACACAATATTTCGACCTATGGCACCTATAGCACCGATGACTGTAATTCCTAGCATCCCCATTGCCAACCTAAATACATAATCCATATCCCTGTTCGCTACACCCACATCAATAATCTTTGATAGAATAGTAGGCTGAATTAGGTCACAAATTGCCTCAACAGTAAGGAAAATTATACTCATGCAGACATGCTGCCAATATTTTGTTATATACTTTTTCGCTGTTATCATGTTCATCACCTCTGCAACAACTTGTGTCTCTACTTCATTTTAACAATTTCTTACATGCTAAATTATACCATTACCTAAAGAATAAATACTATGGATATTATTGAATCATGCCCACTCTTTTATAATATAGTCCTTAAAGAAGTAATTGATTAAATTGAACCTAATTTAATTGTGTTCATTTTTCTCAAAAAATAAATAAAAAGCATAAACCCAAAAACGCTGAGTTTATGCCCCTACAGTTCACATGAAACGGATTGTGAGATCTATTTAAATATAAAAATTACATCGCTCTAGTATTTAAATTACTTTAGCATATCCGAAGGATAATTTATCAGTCCCGTTTGTTAGTTCATCTTTTTCAGCACAGTTAAACAGCTTATATTTCTGCGATAAAACCCCTGAGCTGATATAGAAATTCCCAATCACTCTATTTCCATGAAGACCATCAATTGCAATTAAAGTCTCCCCTTGTCTCTTAATAAATACACCATCCTTGAATTGGTCACCTCTGATATACCCTTCACCATTTAAGCATTTTTCAACAGCTTCATAGAAAGATAAACTATACATTTTTTTCACTCCTTTACACTATTTTTATATTACAATGATTATACTTTGAAGTAGAATTCTTGACACATTCCAATATGTTTATTATTACATTATATTGTATATTTATTCATTTTAATTTATGATTCTTTTTTTGTCAAGACAAATATTTATACAAACGGAGGTACTCTACTGGGAGAACTTAGTTCCCTTTCACCACTGACTTGCACCCATAATCACTGCTGGATTCTTAAGGTGTAGGACAGTATATGAAGAAAGCTGCTCCCTTAATTATCTAGAGAACAGCTTTCTCATATCTAAAACCCATTACAAAACACTCTACTGGCTTCCTAATTCCTCAAACTGAGATTTACCATCTATAAAACTTGTTTTTACCCGTATATTCATATCTTTTGCCATCTCTTCGGGCTTTACATTCTTTTTACCAAAAATGCTACTAATGGGAAAGTCAAAATCGTTACTTTCTTGATCTGCAATCACTGACACGATATCGGTTCCTTCAAACCACGTAAGATAACCCTCCATTTTTTGGGGGTCATCGCTTTCATTGGCATTTATGCTATACAATTGTGATGAATATGAATTTGTAGAGTTACGAGTTATCTCTACGACAAATCGATCTATCTTATTTCCATTTCGCTCTGTATAGTGTTCATACATGATGGAATTGGCATCCTTATCAAACTTTCCCATGGCCACTTGACGGTCCCCTTTTTGGGATTGATTGCTATCTTCTTTATAAATGAAATCATATCCAAATTCAATGACATTTCCTTTGACTTTCTTCCAGGCCTCTATTCCACTGAACATGAGATTTCCTCTAAAAGTATCTCCATCCTTTACAGTTAAGGTGTCAAAGAAACTTACCTCCACAATGGCCAAGTCAGCAAACGCAAATGGTAGCGCACCAAATACAAAAGCGTTATTTTGATCTTCTTCAAATTTTTTTGTCATTGCATCCCAAACCTTTGCCTTGGAATCCATATAATTACTGATAAAAGTTGAGAGTTCAGCCCCGGGGACTTCATCCTTCCCATTAGGTACATCTGTTTCTTTATTGTTATCGGTGACTGCAGTATTCTCATGACTCCCATTCGTAGGTGTTTGTGTTGTATCGATGCTCTTCCCAGAACTGCACCCGATTAGTCCTAACAATATTAAAGTCATGATCAACATTACTGAAATAAATCGTTTCATCAAACTCCTCCTCTTTCTTTACTACTTACTACTTCGTCCTCCTCTTTATGTATAATTATGCTAATAACGTCTCATTCTTTTCTACTCATTGATACTTTTATTTACTTCTCAATAGGTCTTTCATTTCTTAAGTTGAATACATATACGGGACCCATAAAGAAGAGAACAACACTTAATACTGTCATGAATGTAGCTTGATCCCCTCTATATCTTCTATAAAAATGGTACATTACAATGATACTGAAAGCCAATAGTATAATGTTTAGCAATAATCCCAATAGTGGTCCTATAAGAGGAATAACGTCTAAAATAGCGCCCCCAATCATTACTGCTAGGGGTGCAATAGGTAATACCAGCTCTAGCTGAGGAATCGTAAAATTACTTATCTTTATTTCTTTAAGAATCTTTCCTACAATATACATTTGAAGAATAGGTACAAAAGCAAACCATGGATTTTCTATCTTCTCAGTTTGTGCTAAACCATATAGGCCCACAGCAAATAGTATATACAAACCAATCCCAATGATAAAAAACAGGAGTGAAACCAACCCTCCAATAGCTAATAACATTCCGAAATCATCCACATATACCCATCCTTTCTCAACTTAATTTTTTTCAAACTACTACTTAGCATACATCCTAATGTTGCTATACTTATATTTTGCTGGCTTAAAAACTAAAATCTATAAAACATTTCATCATGGAGCATCTATCCCCAATTGCATTTTAAAGTGTTTTAACATACACAACAGCCTGTTATTTTCCTAAAAGTGGCATGTTTTTTCTCTATCATTGCTTTTTTCTTAAACTAATACTTTATCTTGCGCTATTAGTTCTTCTGTCTATCGATACCTCCTTTCTTTGTTTTTTCTCTACTACTTTTTATAACTTCTATATCATATGAATAGCGCTGATATCATATAACTTACTCGGACCTGCTTTAGTATGTATAAAACAAATAAACATGGAACCCTTGCCCATAAGGACAAGTATTCCATGTTTACAAAATAATGAGCATGAAATTGTTCAATGAATGAAATGCTTTTATCTCTCATATTGACGTACATTTAAAACCTATGGGCTATATAATAGATATCTAACTATTATAGTATAAGCTCTCAGAAGAGTATTCAGGATCGCTTGTTACATCAATGCCAAGCTTTCTAAATGTCTGTTCATCATTCATACTTAAGATCGTGGTTGAGTGGGCCTGA
>CALECF010000191.1 GCA_937948705.1 uncultured Anaerosolibacter sp.
GAAAAATCTATTTTGAGGAGATTAATTAAGGCTTCCTCAGAAATATTGGAAAAAGGATATCAAGCAGAAGAAGAAGTTACACAAATTTTGGATCTTGCAGAAAAGAACATTTTTGACATTTCACAAAAACAATCAAAAGAAGGCTTTGCCCATATTAAGCATGTACTGCTAGAAAGCTTCAATAAGATTGAAGAACTGTACCAAAGTAAAGGCGGCATTACAGGGATCACCACTGGCTTTAGCGATATTGATCGAAAGACCTCAGGACTCCAGCGATCTGACTTGATTCTGATTGCGGCGCGTCCCAGTATGGGAAAGACTGCTTTCTCTTTAAATCTCTGTCAAAACGCTGCATTAAAGGGAAATGCATCCGTAGCCATCTTCAGTTTGGAGATGTCTAAGGATCAGTTGGTACAGCGTATGTTGAGTGCTGAGTCTCATATTGAGATACAAAAGATTCGTACGGGAACCCTTAGTGAGGATGAGTGGCCAAGACTGGCAAAGGCCATGGGCCCCCTTGCCCAGGCTAAAATATTTATTGACGATACACCAAGTATTTCTGTTATGGAGATGAAGGCCAAATGTCGACGACTAAAAATGGAACAGAGCCTAGATCTGATTATGATTGATTATCTCCAACTGATGTCTGGGGATGGACGATCAGAAAGCCGCCAGCAGGAAATCTCAAGTATTTCCAGATCCTTAAAGGGTTTGGCGAGAGAGATGAACTGTCCTGTTGTAGCACTGTCACAGCTATCCCGTGCCCCAGAGATGAGAGCGGACCACCGGCCAATTCTTTCTGACTTAAGAGAGTCGGGAGCCATCGAGCAGGATGCAGATATTGTTATGTTTCTCTATCGTGATGAATACTACCATCCTGACAGCGAAAAGAAGAATATAGGGGAAGTGCTAATCGCAAAACAGCGTAATGGTGAGACGGGGGGAGTAGAACTGGCTTGGATGGGGCAGTTTACTAAGTTTGCTAATCTTGAAAAGTTTAGAGAGTAGTATTATGTTTAGAAATAGGTCTATAGGGGAATATATCTTATAGTTTTAGCGTACAGGTATTAATATTGTATAGAAAGGATTCTATAAGAATCCTATAGAAGGTCCAGTGTATGCATAAGCCCATAAAGACTTAAACAAAAGGAGGAAATTGAAATGGAAGGACTTAATGAATTAGAGCTTTTAAAAATGGCCAAGGGCGTTGAAGAAGAAGGGTATCGTTTCTATATGGAAGCTGCAGGGCGGTTCCAAGAGGAGAATATCCAGCAGATGTTTCAATATTTAGCATTAGAAGAGTTAGAGCATATAAGGGTTTTTGAACAGCTATATGACCGTGTGGCAGAACGCCGAGAGATGAAGCAGGAATATTTAATGGAAGAAGAGGTGTTTCAGTATCTAAAGGCTATCAGTGATACTGCGATTTTTAACACCAAGGGGCTTACATATCATCGGGTTATGCAAGTGAATACGGTAAAGGATGCTTTACTAATTGGTATACAGGCAGAGAAGGATGCGATTTTATTCTATGAGACCTTTCTAAAGAATACGAAAGCTGATATCACAAAAAAAGTACTGGAACGTTTAATAAAAGAGGAAATTAAGCATTTATATCATTTTAATATGTTGGTTCAAGGGCTAAAATAAAGGAGTGGCGCTATGGATGGGGTAAAGAGAGAATATTTGATTATCGGAAACGGTGTAGCGGGTATGACCGCGGCAGAAGAAATTCGGAAACAGGATCAAGATGCACAAATCAAAATCATCGGAGATGAAAGGGCTTTAACCTATTATCGTGTAAAGTTGTCTCACTTTATCAGTAAGAACTTTGAAGTAAAGGAATTATTGATTCATGATGAGAACTGGTATCAGGAAAAAAATATTGAATTACTTCTAGGGGAAAGTGTAAAATCTATTGATCCAAAGGCTCAGAAGGTGATTTTGGAAAATGGAAAGGAAGTTAGATATCATAAGCTTCTATTGGCCAATGGAAGTTCTTCCTTTATACCACCGGTGGAAGGGGTAAAGAAGGAAGGTGTATTTGCTTTGAGAAGTCTTAAAGATCTTGAAGAAATACAAGCATATCTGATGGATTGTAAAGAGGTAGCGGTCATTGGTGGAGGATTATTGGGTTTGGAGGCTGCATGGGCGTTAAAGGAGCGAGGATTACGTGTAAACGTAGTAGAATTCTTTCCTTATCTGCTGCCTAGACAGTTGGATCCTGAGCTGGCAGGATATGTGAAGGAGCAGCTGGAGCAAAAGGGGCTGAAGATCTACCTGGCTGCAGAGACACAGGAAATTATAGGGAAAGAAAAAGTAGAGGGCATTGCATTAAAGGATGGTAAGGTTGTACCTGCGGATATGGTATTGTTTTCAACAGGGGTAAAACCGAATACTGCTATCGTAGAGGGCACAGACATTGATAAGAACAGGGGAATTAAGGTCAATGCCTTTATGGAAACATCGGTAGCAAATATATACGCTGCAGGAGATGTAGCTGAATTTGAGGGAATTGCCATGGGCCTTTGGTCGGTGGCTTCAGATCAAGGTAAGTTGGCAGGCAAAAGTATGGCAGGAATTAAAGAAGCCTATACACTACCCCAGCCGGCTACCCTTCTCTCTATCGGAGGTTTCAATGTATTTTCTGTTGGAGAAATCGATAAGGAAAAGCAGGGTCTGTCTTATCGAGAAGGGGCTGTATTTCACAAGCTGTTTTTAGAGGATGGCAAGCTGGTTGGCGGTGTGCTAACAGGAGACATCAAAAAAATGGCTGTCTTGAAAAAGTCAGTTAATGCAAAGATAGTGCTAACAGCTTTTCTGGAAGCTGGTTTGACGGTTCCGGAAATTTTAGAAAAGCTGTCATAAAAAAGGCATCCAATAGGATGTCTTTTCAATTTATTAACAAAAATTTGAATTTCATGTTAAAATAAAGATAATAAAAAAGGAACATTTTTCTCACTAAATTCTAATAAGATTCAATAGAGTTCATATGTAGAAAGATGCTATGGAAGGGTGATGGAATGTATATTGCAACAGGGCAGAAAACCAAAATCAGAGGGCTACTGCGAGAAGATGTGGATAAAATGCATCTTTGGTCAACACATACAGAACCATTATTTTTTCATTACAACTTTCCAAAGATGAGTCAGGTAGAAAGAGATAGCTGGTATAGGGTGAAAACCGTTAGGTGGAAAAAGAAAAGCTATGCGATTGAAAACGCTGAGGGTCATGTTATCGGGTATCTTCTCATTCGCGATATTCAGTGGTTTAGAAGGGAAAGTGAGCTGGGAATTGTATTAGACCCTCAATATATGAATCACGGCTATGGAACAGATGCCATACAGGCTTTTTTGTATTTCTATTTTACAAAAATGAATATGCAAGCCATTCGCCTTAGAACAGCAAAATATAATACAAGGGCACAACGTTGTTATGAGAAATGTGGGTTTAAGGCTATTGAGGAACAAGATTTTGCTTTTGAAGATCAATATGCGGAGATTTTTTACAAAAAAACGGCACCGGATATTAAAAAGCTATTTACTTTTGTAGATGGTATAATTATGACACGATATACGGTAATGCGGATGACAAAAAAGGATTATGCGCATGCCATCAACAGCTTATCCACAAAAATAATGTGTGAATGTGAATAAATATGTGGATATGTGGATAAATTTTGTTTGTATCTTTAATTCATCCACAAAGGAATATTTAAAAACCTTAAGAGAAATATTAAAAAGTAGGGATAATGTATCGCTAAAGGGTAGAGAAAAATGGTAAATAGTAGTTTGATTTTAATTGAAAAGTGGTATAATGTTAATGTATTAAATACCAAAGAAGGAGGTATGAACTATGGGAAAAGTAACAAAGGATATGATTATTGCAGATGTTTTGAGAATGGATAGAGAAACTGCACCTATTTTCATGAGACACGGTCTGCACTGCTTAGGTTGTCCTGCATCTTCCATGGAAAGCATCGCTGATGCTGCAATGGTTCACGGATTAAGCGTGGATGCTTTAATAAATGATTTAAATGAATTTTTTGCAAAAAAAGGCGAGTAACAGGAAAAGGTGTCTAAGGGAACTTAGACACCTTTTGTATATTTTTGGACTCTTTGAGCTATATTATGGTTAAAACCATATGATGGAGGCAAAATGCTATGGCCTATGCCCTAAAGCTCCTGATCATTTATCTGTTAATCTTAATAATTTTTCGTGTTACAGGAAAGCGTGTTTTATCACAGTTGACAAATTTTGACCTGGCAGTTCTGTTGATCTTAGCCATGATTGCAGGAGGACCTCTTCTAACCCAGAATATTAGCATTGCGGCCTATGGGGTTTTACTACTAACCTTTTTTCATGTTCTGATGCTATCCATTAGTAGAAACCAGCGAATTCGAGATATGATTTTTGGTACACCGAAGGTTTTGATTCAAAGAGGGAAGATATCGGAAGATTCCCTGCGTTCTGCCAAGCTTTCTATGTTGGATTTGATGAATGAACT
>CALECF010000192.1 GCA_937948705.1 uncultured Anaerosolibacter sp.
ATAGAGAGTTTTTTTAATCGTAGGAGAAGGGGATTTTTGTTTCCCCCAAGAGAATAGTCGTTTATAAAAGGGATAGTAGGAGAATTTGATTTCACCTGTTATCCCTTTCTATTATGGTAACGGGTAAACTACCAAAAACTAAAATAAAATTGAAAAATGTAACCATATAAGACATATTTCTTGCAGTAGTAAGGTTTAATCATATAAAATGTACTTACACAAGATGTTTATGCAAAACCCTATTGGAGGTGAGTTTATGCCCAATCAAGAAATGCTCCATAAAAACCATGGGTTTTATGTTGCATGGAGAGCCTATACTGAAAAAAATATCCTTGAAAGTGAACTGATTCGGAATGTTATCGCAGACTCTTGGGTAAGGAGCCACACCTATGGTATAAATCCTCATGCAAAAACCATTGAAGTAAAATTGACAGATGAAGCGCTTAACGATAAATATAATCAATATCATGATTTTCTAGAAACTGCTAAACCCTTCATTAATAGTTTATATAGGCTGGTAGGTAGTTCTGGGTTGATTGTGAGGCTTGCAGACGAAGGTGGATATATATTATCTTCTATTTCAGATGAGGAGTTAGTAAAGAAGCACGGAAACCTGAATATTATCCCAGGATGCTGTGCCCGTGAAGATGTAATCGGAACCAATGCCATTGGGACCTCCCTAGCCATCGGAGAAGCTATTCAGGTTTTTGCTGCAGAACATTATTGTAGACAGTATCACGGCTGGACCTCTTCTGCGGCACCGATTCGAGATGTAAAGGGGAAGATCATCGGCATTTTAAGCCTTACAGGTTCCCACGAAAAGGTACATCCCCATACCTTAGGAATGGTAGTTGCTGCTTGCGAAGCCATCGAGAATCAAATAAAGTTTAATAGTATGAACAGACAGCTAATGTTGGCAAATCAACATTTTCATGCCATTATGGAATCCATATCAGAGGGTTTGATTTCCATTAACAACGAGGGACATATAACAGATATAAATCTAATGGCTAGAAAAATGTTAAATGTAACCGAAAAACAGGTAGTTAGCAATTCCTTGTCTATGATCATGACGAAGGAAAGTGAAAAGAAAATATATAATGTGTTAGGCACTGGACTGGGGCTTATAGAAGAGGAAATACACCTAAAAACAAAAGCAGGAAAAACGATTTTTTGTATTTCTACGATTACACCGATCAAAGACCAAGTGAATCATCGTGTTGAAGGAATTGTAATGACCTTTCGTGAATTGAAAAAAGTTCACAATCTGATTAACAAAATTGTAGGGGCAGAAGCTAGATTTGTCTTTGAGGATATTTTAGGAGACAGTAATCAGATCATAGAAACCAAAAAAATCGGAGTGTTGGCAGCGCGTAATAATTCAACTGTATTGCTTCAGGGAGAAAGTGGTACGGGAAAAGAGCTTTTTGCACAGGCAATACACAATTTCAGTGCAAGAAAAAGTGGTCCTTTTATTTTTATAAACTGTGGTGCAATCCCCCGGGAACTGGTAGCCAGTGAATTATTTGGTTATGTAGAAGGGGCTTTCACAGGAGCGAAGAGAGGGGGACATCCTGGTAAATTTGAATTGGCAGACGGAGGCACCATTTTTTTGGATGAAATTGGAGACATGCCTTTAGATGCCCAAGTTAGCTTGCTTCGTGTACTGGAGACAAAGGAAGTTGTAAGAGTAGGCGGTCATAATGTGATACCCGTAAACGTGAGGGTAATTGCTGCTACCCATAGGGATTTAAAAAATGAAGTAGAAAAGGGTAACTTTAGGCAAGATTTATATTACCGACTAAACGTAACGCCAATTAAAATACCACCCTTAAGAGAACGTAAGGAAGACTTGAAATTACTAATTGATTATTTTATTGAAAAATTTAGTAAAACCTTTTATAAAGAAATTCTTGGAATCAACAGCAACTTTTATCATATACTCAAGAGTTATGACTGGCCTGGGAATGTTAGAGAGCTTCAAAATGTTCTACAACAGATTATGAATTTTGTAGACGATGGCGAAGTACTAGGGCCCCAGCATATACCCTCTTCTTTTAGCACGCTGAAAGAAATGAATGCTGGGAAGATGGTGAAAAGCCTATTAACTTTAGATGAAGTTGAAAAAAATACGATCATAGATACGCTGCAGCAACTGGAGGGTAATATTTCTAAAACAGCAAAGACCTTAGGTATTAGCAGAAGTTCTTTATATAGAAAATTAGAGAAGTATAATATATATACGTCCTGAAATGATACATGTGTATTAAAATAGGACGCTATAGGACAAGGCATTACCCAAAATATGTATCAAAATAGGGCAATCTTAAGAAAGAGAATCTTTTTAGAAGGATTCTCTTTTTTTATTTCAATGTAAAAAGACTGAAAATATGCGAAATACACTACCCAGTGTGAATAAAGCATGATTGGCATGAAAATTGCAGTAATGATTTTGTATTCCAGGTTTATTTTATTGAATCAACCCATTATAATCCGAGATAGAGTGTTGACTATACATGGAGGTGAATTATGCGGATCAATCGATTTAAGGGACAAATTTTAAAGTTGACCTATTATTTAGAGATGTTATTAGCGGCGTTTATTACACTAGCCATCATTATCGGTATGATCGACTTGGTCAAATACCTAGGTCTTGTATATCACACGAATACTTTTGAAACATATGATGTATTTCAAAAGTTTTTAGGGCACGTATTGTTATTGGTTGTGGGTGTAGAACTCGTAATCATGTTAGTATTGCATACTACAGGAAGTGTTTTAGAGGTAGTATTGTATGCAATTGCCAGAAAGATGCTAATTTACAGCAGTAGTATGTTAGATTTTTTAATGGGAGTGGCAGCCATAGCAGCTGTTTTTGCCATCAGAAAATATCTATTTGTACATGAAACCTTTAATGAAAGAAGCGGTCAAGTTTTTTCTGCAGCTACACCTACAGAAGAAGCAAATAATGTCATTGGTGTAAATATCCCTATTGATTTAGGAAATACAGTGGGTGGCGTTGTCTCTCATTTGTCGCATGAAATGTGTAAGCCGATTTATGAGGGTGCAGAATACGTGGTTGCTAGCGCACGGATTAAGGTTGTAAAGATGAATGAAGGATTAATTGAAAAAGTTATGGTTTCTCATGAATAATCGTCCATGAACTTAAGGCTTGCTGTTGTTATGAAGCGGTACGAAAACCGTTTTTATGGACATTGCTGCTTCATCGACACCCGTTAGCCTAAAAGCAAAATGCTGACATAGAGATATATTTTCATTTCTATGTAAGCGAAAACGAATCATATCAAAATCCAGATCCTGAAAATACTGAAGAAAAAGCTTTAAAACTTTGCGATCTATTTGTTTTTCGATACAGCTTTTAGGAAAAACAAAATCTTGTATATAAATGTAAGAACAATCCTCGCGAAAATCATCATGAAAGCTGACGGAAATCAAAATTTTATTCTGAGCGGTATATTTAAAAGACCAACTATTACCCATATTTTTCGTATAAACTTGACAATGAAATTTATATCTGGTAATATCTTGTAAGACGTTGACAAAATTCATTAACTTAGATGTATTAATTTTTTCTGTA
>CALECF010000193.1 GCA_937948705.1 uncultured Anaerosolibacter sp.
GAAAGGGCAATTTTTGTTCCTTCCTATGATCTATTCAAGTTAAACGCTGAAGCATTCATGTCTCCTGATGGATTACATCCAAATAGTCTAGGCTATGAAGCCATTGGAAAGAGAATGGCAGATGTAATTCAACCTCTTTTTATGAACATCCCATAAAGTCAGCTGCATTCTCATCGTCAGAAAAGTTTACTTTAAAGGGTTCTGTTGTCATAGTATAATCTAAGAAGGAACCTATAAGGCCCTAAAAATAATGGCTGATGACGAGGGGGAAACGATGTGAAAAAATATCTACCAGTAATTTATGCACTTTTAGCTGCCTTATTATTTGGGATAAACGCGCCATTTTCAAAACTCTTAGTCGAAAGGTTAGATCCATTGTTCTTGGCGGCACTGCTCTATCTTGGAGCAGGAATCGGAATGCTTGTGGTTGATAGGATCAAAGGAATAGGGGGTAAAAACCGAAGGGAAGCAAGACTTACAAAGAAGGAAAGCCCCTTTATTCTATTGATGATTGGACTAGATATTGCGGCACCTATTTTTTTGATGATCGGCATAAGTATGACAAATTCAAGCACCGCTGCTCTCCTGGGTAACTTTGAAATAGTGGCAACCTCTGTGATTGCGATGATATTTTTCAAGGAGGCAGTTGGAAAAAGGCTCTGGATGGCAATTGGTTTGATTTCATTAGCAAGTATTCTTCTCACAGTGGGAGATGTAGTAGCGGTCAATATTTCTATAGGTGCTTTATTTGTCTTGGCAGCTAGTATATGCTGGGGATTTGAGAATAATTGCACAAGAAATCTTTCTATTAAAGATCCCCTCCAGGTCGTTATCATCAAGGGATTTGGATCAGGACTGGGTGCTTTAATCATTGCACTTTTATGGGGGGACTTATCTTTAGAGTGGGCCTATATTGGGCTAGCCTTGGTTTTAGGTTTTGTAGCTTATGGACTGAGTATATTTCTCTATGTAACGGCTCAAAGAGAATTAGGCGCCGCAAGAACAAGTGCCTACTATGCGGTAGCGCCATTCATGGGGGTCGTGATATCTTGGATTTTTTTAAAGGAATCCATTTCAATCTCATTTTTGATCGCGCTAAGCATTATGATTATTGGTGCTTACTTTGCTGTTACTGAAGAACATGAACACGAACACATCCACGTGAAGGAGACCCATGAGCATAAGCATAATCACGAGGATGGTCACCATGACCATGTGCATCAGACAAATATATTCGGAGAGCATAGCCATGAGCATACCCATGAAGCCAGTGTGCATCAACATGCCCATTTACCAGAACTACACCATAGACATACCCATTAACCTGGCTGTGGTGAAAGGTATTCTTATCTTTAAACTTATCATATGGAGGATAAAAAAATGAATATTAAAGAGGCAAAAACTGATATGGCAAGAAGATCTAAGAAAGGGCTTTCGTTTATTTTAGCTTCAATCATCATATGGATCATCGTATATATTGTATGGGTATTACCCATTGAAAATGTATTCACTAGAAATTTACTTACCTTTTGTGGTACAACACCACTCATGCCATTGGCCTATGGCTTTTCAAAGATTATTAAGGCTGAATTTTCCATAAAGGACAATCCTTTAAATAATCTAGGGCTTTTGTTTTCGCTAAATCAATTAATCTATATTTTGATTGCAATGTGGGCCTATTCCCAAGCACCCTATTCAATGGTCATGATTATAGCAATGATTTTTGGAGCCCATTTACTTCCGTTTTCCTGGTTATATAATTCCCGTGTATACTTAGTATTTTCCATAGTAATTCCATTGATAGCATTACTCATTGGTTCTATAGTGAATGAAGCAAGTATCTATGTAATCCCACTGGTAATGGTAGGCATTGAGATTATTTTTGCATTTTCACTTTTTCTGGAGTTAAAGTTACATAATGAGGTAGACCGTAAGACAGATTTTGTTAGATAAGTATGAAAAACGAAGTCTGTATCCCTTACGTATAAATTATTAGGAGGAATTGCAATTTCATTCTTTTGGCATCGTCAATCCTTCTGTGTATTTAGAAGAGCATACCTTTACACAAAAGTATAATTCTGAGCATCATGGTTATATTGGAAGACAAGCGAAAGGTTAGACGATGTATTCTATAGAAGTAAGAAAAATGGAGGAGTATAAGAAATGAATGATAATGAATTAAAGAAACTCGTGATTTGTTATTCCTTTGAAGGAAACACAAAGTTCATTGCGGAAGTGATGTCTGAAGCGATTGGAGCGGATATTTTAGAGATAAAACCTAAAAAGGAACTACCATCAAAGGGATTTTCTAAATACTTTTGGGGTGGAAGACAAGTGATTATGAAAAAAAAGCCGGAGCTTATGCCATTGGAAGTTAATCCATTAGATTACGATTTAATCATAATGGGCACGCCAATATGGGCAGGGTCGGTTACGCCTCCCATAGCAACATTGCTCGCTACTGTTGATTTTAAAGGTAAAATAGTAGGCATATATAATTGCCATGCTAGTAAACAGGGTAAGTCATTGTTTCCTATGAGAGAGCAATTAAAGGAGAGTTCTATCATTGGTGAAATTGATTTCTCAAATCCATTAACAAAGGATAAAGCTAGAGATGCTGTAAGGGCTCGAGAGTGGGCAAGGGATTTCGAGTCAAAAGGAACTGATGTTTTTAATTCCATGAAATAAGTAGTCAAGGGATGTGAAAACATGAATAGTCAATTTATTAAGATGAAGACGGGAAATAATTTTATTCAAAAAAATATAATTAAAGGCACTGAACCCATAATATTTCTTCATGGACGCTATATAAATCAAAACACAGTTACGTATGCAACGTGACTGTGTTTTGATTTATATAGAGAATTCAATGCAAAATAGATTAATTTATCCTCTTGTTTTATTTCAATCATTTCCACTTTTTTAATAAGATAAGTGAAGCTGTGTTATCTTTTAAGCAATCAGCGGTGATTGTTTTTACGTTATTTTAAGATAATGCCCATTTTATCAAAGAAGTTGAAGTGAGTACAGATGGAGGGGAAAGCTGGCACAAGGTAGAAATTTTTTAGGACTTATCACAGCCATTTGAAGCCATGTGGAATAGAAGAGGATACGGATATAATGCCGTATATACTATTATCCTGCTAAAAGAAGTTCCTAAAAACGATTACTTTTAGAGATAAAAAGGGTTTTACCACAGCTGTTTCGAATGATATAGTTACGAAAGATGAGGGGATGATTAAACTTATTAACAGGTAAAGCATAGGCAACACGATAAAAACCACTCAACTACAGTTTCA
>CALECF010000194.1 GCA_937948705.1 uncultured Anaerosolibacter sp.
CGGTTCTCATGGTGTTGTTTCGTATTATCGATCTAGATAAAGCCATAGAAGCCATTGATTTTCATACCATCGGACTATTGATCGGTATGATGATCACGGTCAACATTATAAAACGAACAGGTCTTTTTGAGTATGTAGCAATCAAGTCTGCAAAACTGACAAAGGGTGATCCTTGGCGTATCCTATTAATTCTTTCAGCCATTACAGCCCTCTCCTCTGCACTATTAGACAATGTTACCTCCGTATTATTGGTTGCACCGGTAACGCTAGTCATCACAGAGGCTTTAGAAATCAATCCTATCCCTTTTATGATCGCACAAATTCTGTCTGCCAATATCGGTGGCACTGCAACCTTAATTGGTGATCCTCCTAACATCATGATTGGTAGTGAAACAGGACTAGGATTCATGGACTTCATCATCAACCTTGCTCCCGTGGTCCTCGTCATCTATGGGGTGACCATCTTATTACTAAAAGTAATCTTCAAGTCTCAACTTTACGTGAAGGATGAACTGAAAGTGAAAATCATGGATTTTGATGAGCATCGGGCATTAAAAGACAAACCCCTGATGATAAAATCCCTTATCGTATTATCTCTTACCATCATCGGCTTCGGACTACATCAGTTTATTCATATGGAAACTGCCACGGTAGCGTTGGCAGGTGCTTCTTTACTTCTACTGATTAGTAAAACCGATCCTGAGGAAATATTCCATGAAATTGAATGGTTGACCATTTTCTTCTTTGTGTTCCTATTTATATTGGTTGGCGCCTTGGAAGAAATGGGTGTTATTGAGATGATTGCGAAGGGTGTTATCGGTATTACACAAGGCAACCTGCTGTATACAGGACTGCTGATCCTATGGATTTCCGGAATTGCTTCTGCCTTTCTAGATAACATTCCCTTTGTGGCAACAATGATCCCTTTAATTCAGAGCATCGGCGAACTCTCTCCGATCAACATTACCCCTTTGTGGTGGGCACTGGCACTAGGGGCATGCCTTGGAGGCAACGGTACCTTGGTAGGTGCTTCAGCCAATGTGGTGGTAGCAGGGATCCTAGAAAAGCATCGTTATAAGATATCCTTCATCGAGTACATGAAAGTCGGCTTCCCACTGATGCTGGTATCTATTGTTATCTCTACAGTTTATATGTATATATTCTATTTACGGTAAATAAAAAGCAGCGTGGTTATTTTCTCCACATCTGCTTTTTTTTAGTACCTAAAGAACTTACAGGATAAACTTTTCAATAACATGAGCCACACCATGCTCTTGATTTGAATGGGTTACATAGTCTGCAATCTGTTTTATCTCTTCCACTGCATTCCCCATAGCTACGCCAAGGCCTGCATATTCAATCATTTGCCGATCATTCCCAGAGTCTCCTACGCAGATAATCTCTTCCTTTTTAATGTCATACAGCTCAGCCAGTCTCTTCACACCATTTCCCTTATGAGACGCTTTATTCAATATCTCAATATGATAGGGAGTTGTTTTTAACACTGTGAAGTTTTCCAAGAGTTCTTTTGAAAATTTTGTAATGTCATGAAACAGCTTTCTATCAAACTGATGATTTATTCTTGTAAATACTTTTTCATCGGCTATAGGTATATCTGGATATATGGATGTGATTTCATCTTTCACACAAATATCTTCATTAATGAGTGTCATTTTAATGATTTTTATATCGCTGCTTAGTTCTTCAAAATTAATAATTTCCATAGGTAATTTATTAGCTATAGAGTCAATATGCGTAGTGAAATTGGTAGACTGTGTATAAACCTTATCCTTTGTATAAAAGTTATACTGAATCTGATAGGGATCAAACATCTGTAAAATTCGCTGAAATTCATCATAGTGAATGTGTTTTTCTTCCACAGTCTTTGTATTGATGTTGTTCACTACATAGGCGCCGCTGCATGTAACTGAATATTCTTCTTCCCTTCGCAATCCCAACTGCTCTAGGTAATCCTCTATCCCAGATAACGCTCTTCCCGTAGAAAGAACTACCTTAATACCCTTTTCCTTAGCTTTTTCTATGGCACGAATGTTTTCCTTAGAAATCTGTTGCTGATGATCCAAGAGTGTGCCATCCATATCCAATGCAATCATTCTAAACATAGAGTCCTCCTTAAACAATTAATGTCTTTCAAACCAAACCTACAAAAGCTTTTGAAATGCTCGTATAGAGATTGTACTCTCCAAAAGATTCTCTTATTCACAATCGATGATTCGCTGACATTTTAGTGCATCTTCAAAGGTTGCTGCAATATTGTAATGGCTCTGTCCAGCGATTCGATTAGCAAAATGAATCAAGGATGCTGTATGGCAGTTCTGGAAAAATCCCAAAGATCCCCTTTCACCAATATAATATTCCATGATTTCATCCTTTTCATCAGCCTTTTTCATCTCTGTTATATTCTGGTTAAATCGATAAATTTCTATCTCATAGGGTCTAAAAAAGTTGATTTTCATACTTCCCTTTGTTCCATAAATCTCAAAAGTATTGGTTTGATCCCTTTCAGCAAAAACCCTGGAAACCTCCAGATGTCCCATCGTACCGTCTTCCAACACCAATACACTATCTGTAATCTCATCTACCTGGCTTCTGTCTTTGAAGTAAATTCTCTCATTATGCGTTGCTTTACGGATATCACCCAGGGTAAATTGTACTAAATCAATCAAATGTACACCTAAATCCAGCAAGGCTCCTTTTCCAGCATGGGCTAAAGTTCTCCATGTGCCTTTCTTTTTCTCATCGAGGTAACTCATATGATATGTACGAATTTTAAAATTAATAATCTCTCCAATCGTCTTCTTTGCCAATTCAGTTTTCAGCAGATAAACCGCAGGCATAAAGCGACACATCAACGCCACCGCGTTTAGTACATCCCTCTCTTGAACAAGCTTTGCCATAGTAAACGCATCCTGATAATTAGGCGCTAAAGGCTTCTCACAATAGATGGGCTTCCCATAGGATACTGCCTTTGCAACGATTTCTAGGTGTGAATTATTGGGCGTACAGATATCAATAAAGTCAATTGTAGGATCTGCTAATACTACTTCTATGTCTGTTATATTATTTACACCTGCTAATGGAATATCCGTAGGTTTTCTTGTGACCACATGGGTTAGATTTAATTGATAGGGCAACGAATATCTAAGGTTCGCATCATAGACTGCCAACGCATGGGTTCTGGAAATTCCCCCAAACCCGATGATGGCAAAATTTATTTGTCTCATGTAAATCCCCTCCTTTTATAATCATACTGCTATTTAGATAAAAAAAATATCCTTATAAATTATTTTGCTTTGAAAACCTTAAAGCATTAGAATAGAGTTAAGATGTTTATACGAAGATATTAGCGGTACAGCTGAAGTCGTTATGGAAAATCTATCAACAGCCGGCTATTTATCCTATTTTCCATTATCTATTAAAATAAGGAGTGATATAATGCAATATTTATTAGACACTGCGGATATTCAATCGATTGCACGGGCTTATGATCTCTATCCTGTATGTGGTGTTACAACCAACCCTACAATTATCGCAAAGGAAAACAGACCTCTTTTAGAAATCCTAAGAGATATCCGAAGCATTATTGGCAATAAATCCACACTTCACGTGCAAACCCTAGGAAAAACTGCAATGGAAATTGTAAAAGAAGGCGAATATCTCCATAGGGTTATGGAGGGAAATATTTATGTGAAAATTCCAGTTACTGCTGAAGGTATTAAAGCGATGAAAATCCTAAGGGAAAAAGAAATAAAAGTGACTGCTACAGCCATACTCACCGCTCAGCAAGCCTTAATGGCTGCAGTTGCTGGTGCCAGTTACGTGGCTCCCTATGTCAATCGGATTGATAATATTGCAGGAGATGGCGTAGGTGTAGTATCAGAGATTGTAAAGCTTTTTCATATCTATAAGCTAGAGACCAAAGTACTGGCGGCATCCTTTAAAAATGTACAGCAAATTCATAAGGTATCACTAGCGGGATGCCACGCCATTACCATTAATGGAGAACTCCTAGATGGATTATTGCAACATCCACTGACAAACTCAAGCATTGACCAATTTAATAGTGACTGGGAAAGCGTATATGGAAAGAACAAGCTGATCTATGAATTATAGGCTACTACATAAAGATTGAAAAAGGGTAATGAAATACATTGTTTCATGTGAACACGATAAAAATAGCCGAAGCGTTTTATTTCTTCAGCTATTTTTATTTTACTTTTGAAAAGTTTTCTATGACTTCTATCTCATTCTCATGTAGACCATATAGCTTATACACAAGCTGATTCATTTTGTTTTCATGGGTATCAAACAATTCTCTATTCGCCTTATGACTAGACTGTTTTTCTACTTTCATGATGTGTAGGATATGATCTATCGCATCAATCATTTCCTGCTGTTCTTCACTACTACCGATTTTAATAGGTGCATTTTCTAAGGGCTGTTTGTCGATCTGCAATTGATGTCCTTTCCTTTTTCCCTTATGATAAAACCAATAATAGAATAGCTTTGAATTCAATAAAGCTGTTAAATATTTTAAATTTATAGAGTTATCTTTTAGCTTTATGACTAGATAGGCCCTTGTAACATAGGCATCAAAATCCACATAGGTAAACATGGGGATTTTGGTCATCCTCAAGGATAGAACCTTTTCTCCTTTAAAAAGTTCCTCTTCTCTTGGACGGTGTAAACCATAGGGTTTATGATCAGAAGTTATGATTGGCTTAAATCGATCTAAATGCTTCTTTATATTCGGGTAGGCATCTATCTTTTGACAAATAGCTTTGTCTGTATATAATATCCATTTTTCGTTGACTCCCATTACTCCGTATTTCACCAATTGCCTTGAAGTATAATAGGGCTTTAATATCTCCTTTTCCTTGCCTTCTAAATGAATCTCCTCTATGTCCTCTTTCGTGACTGCAAATATTCCTTCTCCTCGTTTTAAGCCAGCAATTACCTTTACATGATTATCCCTAACGCATTCCTGTAGAATATCTATTCCGTTACCAATCTCATGGGAACCTATTGAAAAGTTTTTTTGCCCCATCATTTTTGTCAAAATAGGGTTATCATTTTCTATCAGTTGTATATTTCCCTGACCATCAAACAGCTCTGTTTGTTTTTTTGAAACATATACCGTATCCTCATTCCATCCAGATATAATGTTTTGTATATCTCTTCCCTTTGCATAACCTGTCTTTTGGGTTGTACTGCAATGGGCCAAAGTATTCTCATTTCTATCTTTTTCTAAAAGGGTAATCATATTGTGCTGTCCGCGGGCTGATTTGAAAATTTTCAATTCATTAAAATCTATCATTCTATGGATGGTACATCTTTCCCTTAAATCCCCTCTAAGCTTCCTAGCCCCTTCTGCAGTCATAAAATAATTGGTGGTTATAAAGATAATCATGCCTTTCTTCCTTGCAATCTCTATTGCAAGATGAAAAAAGAAATAGAACAGATCCATTTTTCCACGATAATATCTGCTACCCCATTCTGTACTGGTAAGCTGTCTAAACAGTGCTTTATTCCCAGATTCTGCGACATAAGGTGGATTCCCTATCACGATGTCAAAACCGCCCTTCTCCTCAAATACTTTTGAGAAGGTTACGGACCAGGAGAAATTACGATCTGATAGACTATTTCCAACTACAATATTCACCCCGAGACTCCCCAAAGAGTCCGTATCTATTTTTTCTTCACCGATTTCTTGTTCGGCAACCAGGGATAACCATAATCTTAGTCTTGAAATATCCAGAGCACTCGGTTCAATATCCACAGCAAATAATGAATTTTTTATGGTCTCCTCCTTCAAAGCATATGGACTTCGTGCCTTTCGGATAAGATCCTCCCCATAGCTTTTATCTAAGGTATCTGCTTCATCTTTTTTAACAATATACGCTGTCATCTTCATGCGTAGCTTTACAATTTCCTGCAGCATTCCTAGAGGAAATGCCCCAGAACCGATAGCAGGGTCCGCTATCCTAACATTTTTTAAGGCTGTATCCAGGGCTGCTGCTTTTTCAACTATCATATCCTTTAGAAAAGATACCCGCTGTGTAGTTTTTTCTTCTTTGTGGACCATGCCTTGAATGCGTTCTCCATACAAGATGAAGGCCATTAGATCCTCTTGAGGGATATTGGTTTCGCCTGATAGATAGTGGGTCAAACTTTCTTGGCACATGTAACGTACCACTTCTCTCGGTGTATAAAAGACACCTTTCGATTTTCTATCTTTTACAGCGAGTAGATTTTCAAATATTTTCCCCAACATTTCTGGATCTATAGCGATTTCTTGTTCGAAGGGTTCTTCTTCATATAGTGTAAAATTATAGCGTTCAAATAGATCTAATATGCCAATGTCTTTCTTGTCCTTTTTATTGAAAAACATGTTATTAGGGATATGAAGGGTTACTGCCCGCCAATCATATCCATCTAATGGCTTGAACAAATCTCCTTCTATAAAGGGTATTATACATTGGAGTTTTTCATAATAATGACTTTCCCTTTCTTTATTGAGCCCTTCATAAAAAAGGGGTTCTAGAAAGTCTTTATAGAAGTTCTGATTTTCCCCCTCTATACAAAGATTAAATAGGGTACGCATAAATCTCCTATTTCCATTTTTCCAAAATTTATAATCCCTTCCTAACCATCCTTTTTTCTGTAAAAAATATAGGAATAATAGCTGCCCCATAAGCTTTAGCGCAAACTTCTGTGAGAATTGCTCTATATCAAGACTTAATGAATCAACCATAGCCGTAAACACTTTATGACCTTCTAGATATTCCTTTAGCATCACATACTTTTCTTTATATTTCTTAAAGAATTCTTCGTTGAGCTTTTCTGCTCGAAAACCAGCTTCTATCTGATCTACTGTGGGATTATATTGATCCTTTCGAAATAGGTGGAGCAGTTGATGTTCAGCTGCATAAGTAGGCTCCTTAGGTCCAACAAGATAGGACTGTCGTACAGCGTATCTCATCTCCAAGCCCATAGCTCTTCCTAAATAGTCCTCCTGACATTTTACAAAGGAGAATTTCCAATCTACTTCTTCAGTAGCATAAAATGCAACGATCGCAGCCTTATAATGACTGTTCTCTCTAAGTAGACTAGCTACAAAATCCCGTTGTATGCTTCTATGACGTTCAATCGGACTGCCTTTCTTTATTTCAACGGCTACTATCATTAAATGTGAACCTTTATCATCTACGTAATCTGCAATCTCCCGATAGAAACGAATATGCTCTACAAATTGCTTCTCTATCCCTACGGATTTATGATTAGGCAACATCAACGGTTCATTAAAGAATATTGTAATAAACTTCTTAAACCTGTTCATATCAAAGGTTTGTCCAAATGTATCCACGAGTATTTCTCTTTTGGATTGCTTCATTCAATGATCCTCCCTATTGAACAGATTCTTACCAAAAAACCATCGACCTTGTAGCATTTTCTACAAAAGTCGATGGTAGGATTTCTTGAACCCGTACTGGTTAGAAGAATCGATTGGAAGCGACCCCTCTAAAGTTACTCTAAATCTTCTGTATTATGCCCTTATCCATTCCTAAACCTATCATATAATCGTCCAATTGCCATTCAATACTTTGATCCATTTCAGGTTTTTGGTAGGATCCCAGCATTTCTTCTAGTCTATTGTGCATTGAATCATAAAGGGCTTGGTTTGGATTTTCTTCAGGCTGCAATCTTCTTCTAATACTAACCGTAGGCAACCATGGATCTTTTCTACATCGTTTAAGCGTATGGATATGCTCTATGAAGGTTGTTCCTTCAACCACATCCTTTATAGCATCTATTGCTAGTGTGGATTCATTCACTTCTAGCTCTGAAAAATAATATTTTAATCTATCAATAATCTCAAGATCCATTATAAACTTTTCATAGCTCATGGTAGAAAAAGAATCTAATATCCCTGCACTATGCATTACAAAATTTGCTTTTTCCTGATAAGCTTCAAAGAGTGACATCATACTTTCCAATCCACTTTGTGCTGTAACGCCATTGGCATCCGTCATACCGCCGCCGCTCCTACAGGGCAATCCATACTTTTTGGCAAGTCTGGCCCCATACTTTGCCTGAAGTGTAAATCCAGGAGATCCGATAGATATGTTACACGTTCTCATATCACTTGTAGTAGCCGCAAATGTATAGATTACAGGGTTTCCTGGATTGAGTATCTGTGTAAGTACGGTGGTAGCCAATATTTCAGCATTTGCCATAGCAATGTTGCCGGCTAAGGTTATTGGGCCGGTTCCACCTGCCATAGGTCCTGGCGCAATGGCTACAGGCTGATTGTATTTGGTACATACATGGAGTGTCTCAAGAGCATGTCTGTCTACCCTTAGAGGACTTAATGTAGATATCAGGGTTATCACTCTTGGTTTTTTCTTTAAGGCTTCTTCTCCTCCAAATAATATGGAGGCAAGATCCATGATATGTTCTGTGCTTTCTGTATCACCGGATACACCCATAATACACTTGGATGAACGTTTCATAGTAGTATATACCATGGCCGGCGCACTGAGCTTTGCGTCTATATCATTTGGCTGTACAAGTATTCCTCCATTTATCTTAAATATTGGACTAACCTGTACCAAAGCTGTAAATTTCAGATAGTCATCAAAAAGAGCATTTCTTACTCGTCCATCTACTTCCGTAATCTTGGGACAGCCATAACCAGGTGTGAAATTAATTTCTTCTGTATTGAGTAACATATTATATGCTTCGTCTCTTGCATAAACAGTAAACTCATTAGGCGCCTTCGCCATATATTCGCTGATCTGAGCTTCAGTAAAATAAGCCCGTTCATTTCTGATTTCTATCCCATTATCCTGCAATATCCTTCTAATTTCCTCATGCTGAAATGCTATACCGACCTCACTTAGTATCTGAACAGAAGCTTTATGTAATGCTTCAATTTTTTCATCAATCACTACGACACCTCCGATTCTTCCACCTTTTCATCAATTTCTTCCTTAGGCTTTTTATACATATATACGATAAAGCCTATCATCATAGCTAATTCGATAAACAATATCGGAAATCCTGCAAGGGTTTTAACTACTTTAATACCCTCCAATCCTCCATTTAATACAAATATGATAGAAGTAAGCCCCATTAAAAGTCCCCAGCAAAGCTTTATTACTGCAGGTGCTTCTTTGATATTTGCATTATTCTTAATGGTCATTAGAGATACTGTGGATGTCATAGAATCGGCCAAGGTAACAAAAGATAAAATAATCAGCACAATCATCATCGGACGCAAAATGGTTGCAAATGGTAGATAGTCAAATATTTTTAACATTACCGATTCAAGTCCGTTTGTCTGCATGAATCCATATAAATCATGTCCCAAGTTAAACTGAGCATTCAGTGTTATTCCTCCAAAGACGCCAAACCAAATCATACCAAAGATTGAAGGAAGCAGCCAGTTGACCACGATAAACTCTCTTATGGTTCTGCCATAGCACAACTTTACAAGGAACAATCCTACGATAGGTCCAAAAGATAGCCAATCTGCAAACCAATACATATCCCACCATTGTGGCCATAATCCACTATCCGGGAATGGATCTGTAAAGGTCATCGCTTCTATAAAGTTATTGAAAAAGGATCCCATAGATTGGGTTGTAAGGTTTAGTATATAGCTTGTAGGTCCAAATACCAAGGCAAAAATCATAAAGACAATGAAGGCCCAAGCATTCTTATCACTAAGCCATTTGATCCCTTTGTCAAGTCCTGAAATACTGGATATATTATAAGCTACAATAATTACGGCAGC
>CALECF010000195.1 GCA_937948705.1 uncultured Anaerosolibacter sp.
ATGTATATTCCAATACACACATATAAACCATATGCATAAAGTAATAAGCTTCTCCTTCTCTCATCCAGACTGTACTGTCGGTCTTGGAATTACACCAAGTCAGCCAAAATTGGCTCGCGGACTATAACCGCCGGTCGGGAATTTCACCCTGCCCTGAAGGATTTTCAGTTGTCATAAATGTATGCTAACACGATCAACAAAATATGTCAAGAAAGATTATATATTGCATTATAATTGTATCCGCATTATAATAAATTGTATCAATACAAAACAGCAGGAGGGATACAATTGTGGAGAATGATTTTAAGCTATCTAGGAACAACGCTAGCAAAACGAAAGAACTTGTAACTACGGGACTATTGATCAGTTTGGTGTTTATTGCAACAAAATTTATCAATATTAGATTGCCCATATCCATTAACGGAGGATTAATTCATTTAGGAAATACCATGTTGTTTTTAGCAGCAATTGTTTTTGGAAAAAGAAAAGGTGCCATTGCAGGAGCCTTTGGCATGGGTTTATTTGATATTGTTTCTGGATGGATGGCATGGGCACCTTTTACGTTTATAATCAGGGGAATGATGGGATATATTATTGGAAGTATGGCATATGCAAAAGGAAAAAAAGGAGAAAGCTTTTTATGGAATCTTGTTGGAATTGTGTTATCCGGAATTATTATGATTGTTGGGTATTATATAACTGAGGGTATGCTGTATGGAAATTGGATTGCTCCCATGACATCGGTACCAGGAAATATGGTTCAGATCTTGATTGGCACAGCCATCGGTTTACCCGCTGCTGCAGCTGTTAAGAGGACAAAACTTTTTTAAATAATCAAAGAAGGGGATTAAGTATATGAAAAATCCATTAATTATGACACCGGGACCTACCTATATACACGAGGAGGTAAGAACGGCATTATCTAGACCGATTACAAACCCTGATTTGGATGAAGGCTTTTTTGAATTTTATAAAGACACATGCAATAAGTTGAAAGAGGTTATCCATACACGAAATGATGTACTGATACTAAGTGGTGAAGGCATACTGGGATTGGAAGCAGCCTGCGCTTCCTTAATTGAGCCAGGAGATCGGGTATTATGCATAGACAATGGGATATTTGGAAATGGATTTGGTGATTTTGCAAAGATGTATGGTGGAGAAGTCGTTTATTTTAAGTCTGATTATCGTAGAGCGATTGATGTAGGATTGCTAGAAGAATTTTTAGAGAAGGATCATTCTTTTAGTATGGCTACCCTTGTCCATTGTGAAACACCCTCAGGCATCACAAATCCTGTAGATCAAATATGTAAACTGCTAAACCAATACGGCATCATTTCAGTTGTAGATTCAGTTTCAGCTATAGGCGGAGAAATCCTTAGAGCAGATGAATGGAAGATGGATATAGTATTAGGAGGCTCTCAAAAATGTCTTTCAGCTCCTCCAGGACTTACCTTTTTAAGTATTAGTCTAAGTGCTTGGGAAAAGATATTAAACCGAAAGGTTCCCATTGTAGGATACTACGTCAACCTAGCACACTGGAAAAACTGGTACGAGGAAAAATGGTTTCCCTATACACAGCCTATTAGCGATATTTATGGACTACGAGTAGCTGTAGATCGATGGTTAGGGGATGAGAATCCATTAGGAAGGCATAAAAAAATAGCTCAAGCCGTAAGAAAAAGTCTCCTAGATGGAGGGCTAGACTTATATCCCACTGATGGATTTTCAAATACGGTAACCACCATCAATATACCTGAGAATCTAGAATTCCAAGATATATATCAGACCCTACTGAAGGAGCATAATATTCTAATCGCAGGTGCATTTGGGTTTTTAAAGGATAAGGTTATTCGTATCGGTCATATGGGTGAGAACTGCTATGAAGATAAATTATATTTGACTTTAAAAGCTTTTGATCAAGTCCTAAGAAAATACGCTATTCATCCGAAGGTAGCGCTTCATAAAGCTTTTGTTTCTAATCTGTAAGCCTAGGATAAGTGAATATTCTCCTGGTCAATTGCCAATACTTTAAAAATTGACAGAAGATTATTTGGAGGAATACAGCCTATGGCCGTAAAAGTTGGAATTCCAAGAGCACTACTTTATTATGAATATTATCCCCTGTGGATTACATACTTTGAAGAACTTGGTGCAGAAGTGATTGTATCAACAGAGACAAATAAAAAAATATTGGACGAGGGTATACGCACTGCCGTCGACGAAGCTTGCATACCTGTAAAACTATTTCATGGTCATGTGATGGATCTAAAGGATCGGGTAGATGTGCTCTTTATTCCCAGAATCACTAGTATCTATTTTCAAGAATATATCTGTCCCAAGTTTTGTGGGCTACCAGAAATGATTCGACACTCAATAAGGGATTTACCCCCTCTTATGACTACGGAGATTAATTTCTTTGAGTCTCGAAGTCACATAAAGCGTATTATTTATGAAATGGGAAGCTTTTTTACGAAGGATAAAAAAAAGATGTATAAAGCCTACCAAAGAGCGAAGGACGAATATGAAAATTATCGCCGGCAGCTTCAAAAAGGAGAGATTCCTTCCTTGAAGGTGCCATTCCATATGTATAGAGGTAATTCGGAAGAAGCTCCACTAAAGAAAAAGCAGATAATGATAATGGGTCATCCCTATAATCTATATGATTCCTATTTAAATATGGATATTTTCTCAACACTTGCTTCAAGGGATATTCAGATACTTACCCCGGAGATGATCAAAAGAAGTAAAACCGACAGTTATATGAAAGACTATGAAACAAAGTTTTATTGGACCTTTGCCAATAGATTGATAGGAACCATGCGCTATCTGATGGACAGAGCTCCTATAGACGGTATTATTTATATCTCTACTTTTGGCTGTGGTGTGGACTCGGTGGTAGCGGATATCGTAGAAAAGACGATCCGAGAGAAAACAAATATACCTTTTCTTTTGCTTACTCTAGACGAACATCGAGGAGAGGCAGGACTTTATACCAGGGTTGAAGCCTTTATGGATATGATAGAATGGAGGGAAAAGGATGAAAATCACGTTTCCTCATATGGGCAACATTTACATCGTTCTAAAAGCTATTTTTGAAGAATTAGGCGCTGAGGTAATCGTACCACCTAAATCCAATAAGAAGACGCTGGAACTGGGAACAAAATATTCCCCAGAGGGGATTTGTATTCCTTTTAAACTTACTTTGGGTAATTATATTCAAAGTATAGAAAATGGAGCAGATACCCTGTTCATGTGGAGTGGATGTGATATTTGCAGAATTGGGTATTATCAGGCCTTACATAAAGAGATTTTAAAAAATCTAGATTATTCCATCCGGATGGTCTGCGTAGAACCCTTTAAAACCTTGGGAGAAATACAAGCTTTTTTACAGAAGCTAAAGACTATATCGGCGGATGCCAGTTATCTTAAGCTGATCACTGTATTTAAAAAAGGAATTGAGATCATTCATCAGGTAGATGCACTGGATGAATTGGTGTGTAAGGTTAGGGCTAGAACAGAAGATCAGTATACAATAGACCGACTATACACTGCCTATGAGCAGGACCTCAATCGATCAAGGGGATTTCAGGAAACCGCAAAAGTGATTGAGCAATATCGACAATCCTTTTCTGAAATAGCGTTAGATCCATCGAGGGAAATTATAAAGGTAGGTATTACTGGAGAAATCTATACCATCGTAGAGCCTTTTATCAATCAAGGCCTAATTCGCAGGCTGGGGCAAATGGGTGTGGAAGTACATTGTTCTGTAACCGCCAGTGAATTTATTCGAGAGCAAATTGACTTTTTGCCTTTCATTTCTTCTGAAAAAAATGAAGTACATCGTGCAGCAAAGTCTTATTTAGATCATGAAATCGGCGGTCATGCCAGACATACCATCGGAAACACCGTACGATTCGGCGAAAAGAATTTTGATGGGGTCATTCATTTGATGCCTTTTACCTGCATGCCTGAAATTGTAGCTCAGAGCATTTTACCCACGATAGAAAGAGAAAAAGACATTTCGGTTTTAAAGCTAGTGTTGGATGAAATGACGGGAGAAGCAGGTATGCAAACCAGGATAGAAGCATATATTGATTTGCTGAAAGGAAGAAAAAGCTTCATAAAGGTAGAGAAGGATCAGTGATCCTTTCTTTAGATTTTTGTTTTTTCAACATACATCTATAGAAAAAAAAGGCCATACACCTCCAAAATCCAATAGACATAATATATAGTGTATATCATTTGGAATAAAGAGGTGAAGTAGATGGATCAAAGCACGATGTGTACAATGGCAGTAGCAGAAATCAGAGGGGGACCCCTGGCACCCCAAATTAGAGGGACCGTTATCTTAAAGGAGGTTCCAGGAGGGACGGAAGTATATGTTCAGGTGGAAGGCCTGCCTCCCTATCAACCGGCAAGGAATGGGAAGGATCCAATTGGTCCCCATGGATTTCATATACATGAGCATGGAACCTGCAAAGTAGGCGATCCGGAAAAGCCCTTTGAAGCGGCAGGTGAACATTGGAACCCTACAAACCAGCCCCATGGTAATCATGCAGGAGATTTTCCAGTATTGTTCTCAAATAATGGGATCGCCAGAATGTCATTTTTTACGAATAAGTTTAGACCCAGAGATGCGGTGGGAAAAGCAATCATGATTCATGAAAGCCCTGATGATTTTCGAACACAGCCTGCCGGCGATGCAGGAAGAAGATTGGCCTGTGGCATTATTCAATGCATGGCACCTCAAGCACAAGCATGGCCAGGATATGGGTATACCAATTACTGGGGATATTAATAATGATATGTGATTGTAAATCTTGATTTTAATTCGAAACAAGGACGATTTTGTCCGTAAAGTACAGCGGGCAGACACAAGGCCTGCCCCTACGGAGAAATATAAATTTCATTTTAAATCATAAAGCTATAAAATAATAGTAGATAAGAGATTTTATCTACTATTATTTTATTTGTTAGCCTATTAGAGTTTGAAGGAAATCGAAGGTTAAAAGTAGAATTTTAATAGAGACAAAGCAGCAATAGGAGCGGTAGAGAGGACGAAACTGGATGGGTAAAATGACTTATAAAATTCAGAGCGGTGTGCCAAGGCACGATATTATTGCATATTTTGAGTCGATTGCACTAAACAATATAGATGATAGCGGCTATTGCGGTGCAGATTGGGAGGCCGAAGTAGGGGAGGAGAAATACCGAACCTTGGGATCTATCAAACTTACACAAACAGAGGTGTCTTTTTATGCGGAAGAGAAGCGATTAATGGAAATTGTAGCAGCTTATCGTTTGAAATTCTTATCTGCTGGGGGTTAAATTTAAAAGGCTCTGCAAAATGCAGAGCCTTAATCTATGCGGTTACTTCTTCTAGAGCATAGTCAGGTACAAGAAGAGATTTTCCTTCCATCTCCTCAGGCTGGGGAATATCCATCAAATGTAAAAGGGTTGGTGCCAAATCTGCTAATCGCCCTTCAGTAATCCCATATTCCTCTGCTGCATTGATGAGGATCAGCGGGACTGGATTGGTAGAGTGGGCTGTGATCACATTGCCCGCAGCATCTAACATTTCATCAGAATTACCATGGTCCGCGGTTAATAGAATCTGTCCGTCATACTGTATCACTGCGTCAACGACTCTACCTACACAGGTATCTACGGTTTCCACAGCTTTTATGGCTGCCTCCATAAAACCTGTATGTCCGACCATGTCTGCATTGGCAAAGTTTACAATGATTAAATCGTAATATTCTCTTTGGATTTCTTCAACCAGACGATCGGTTACCTCAATCGCACTCATTTCGGGTTGTAGGTCATAAGTGGCAACCTTAGGAGAAGGAATCAAAATGCGATCTTCTCCGGGATAGGGATTTTCAATTCCCCCATTCAAGAAGAACGTGACATGGGCATATTTTTCTGTTTCTGCAATACGAAGCTGTTTTAAGCCTAAACTAGAGATATACTCCCCAAAGGTATTGGATAGTGTTTGTGGATGATATGCAACGTGGACATTTGGCATAGTCGCATCATACTGAGTCATGCACACATAGTATAAGGGGAAGAACCCGTTCTTTCTTTCAAAGCCTGTAAATTCAGGATCAACAAAGCTTCTGGTAATCTCTCTTGCGCGATCTGGTCTGAAGTTGAACATGATCACAGCGTCATGGGGGTTTAATGTACCTACGGGTTCATCATTTTCACAGATCACCGTTGGAAGAACAAATTCATCGGCAATGTTTTTGTTGTAGGAGTTTAAAATAGCCTCTCCTGCGGAAGATGCCATTTCGCCCTGGCCTAAAACGAGGGCATCGTAGGCCAATAAGACTCTTTCCCAGCGATTATCACGATCCATTGCGTAATATCTGCCGGCTATAGTGGCGATCTTCCCCACACCAATCTCTTTTATCTCCTTTTCTAGGGTTTCTATATACTGGGCAGCACTGGAGGGTGGTACATCCCGTCCGTCTAAGAAGCAGTGTACAAATACTTTTTTCAGACCTGCATTTTTTGCTAGCTTCAATAGTGCATAAAGGTGAGTGTTATGGCTGTGGACACCGCCATCAGAAAGAAGACCCCATAAGTGGAGTGCTGAATCATGAGATTTGGCATTTTCAAGGGCATCTAAAAATACAGGGTTCTCAAAAAAATCGCCATCCTCAATGGCTTTGCTGATTCTTGTTAATTCTTGATATACGATTCTACCAGCACCGATATTTAAGTGTCCCACCTCTGAATTTCCCATTTGGCCATGGGGAAGACCTACATCAAAGCCGCTGGCTTGAGCAATACTATTGGGATAGTTTTCATAGTAACTGTCGATATTTGGTGTATTGGCCTGCTTTACAGCATTGCCATAGGTGCTTTCATTCAATCCAAAGCCGTCTAATATCATGAGTATCGTTGGTTTTTTCATGCGGATAAATCCCCCTTCACTATTGTCAGCACACTAAAATACAATGTGCAATATATTCATTTATTTCCTGCAAATGTATGACTAATTAACATTATATATCATAATATCCAAAGAATCAAAAGGAAAGCAAGAAGTTGTTAAAAAAAAGACATACATTTGATTGCCTAGAAAGAATATATTGTGTTTGAAGACTGATAAACTATAGAATTTATCTATATAAAATGGAAAAAAATTGATTTTTATCAATAGATAAGGGTATACTTTAGATATAGTCGGTCTCATGACCGAAATTATAAGGAGGTGTTTTTATGAAGAGTGTAGTGGTGTTTACAAGCAACACATGACCGCATTGTCATACGGCGAAAGAGTATCTTTCGGAGAAAAATGTTATATTTATAGAAAGAAATATTCATGAGGATCCAGAAGCTAGGAAAGAGCTAATGAAGAACAAAATCATGGGTGTTCCCGCTATTTTTATTGATGATGAGATTATAGTAGGATTTGACAAGGAAAAAATAGATGAATTGTTAGGGTTATAGTGTATTAAGATTAGTGGTGATGGGGCTCTCTGGAAAACATTGCCCATACAATTAATTGATGGCTCCTACTAAAGGCGGATTCCTTAGTAGGGGTTTTATTATGGAGATTTTGAAAATACTGATTTTAATGGAGGTGGAGAATATGGCAAAAGATATAGAGACTTGGCCAAGACAAATAAAGACATATGATGAGCTACCAGAAGATTATCAGCATTTCTTTCAGGATATTGAAGAACTACCAGTTCTTTTTCCCTATACCCTCTTTATCCCTGCCATGAGGTGGAGAAAAAGATTCTGTAAGGAAAAGCTGCTATGTCTTACAGGGATTGGAATTAGCATCTATGAAAAAGATGCAGGAACTATTCGAAAAGAAGAATTTACATTTGAAAGCATTCGTTATATAGAAGAAGGTACGGTTTTACTACATTCGTGGATTACATTGTATGGGAACGTAGAGGGAGAGTCTAGGATTGCAAAGATAGAATTCAATACTGTGACGAAGGATTTATTTCACCAAGCTATTTTGGAACTGCGAAAAAGAGTTCTGGAGTACAGTAGAAAAGAGAAAACAATAATAGATGCAAAGCTAATACAATTAAAGGAAAAAAGCTATAAATTTATGAATTATGGACTAAACAGTCTGTTACCCGGTGAAGAAGTGGTAGAACTGTTTTTTCAGCCAGGTGTTTATGAAAAATATTACTATTTTTTTCAGCGTATTAAAAGTCCCGCCCAGCTTCATTTACTAACAGAGGAAGAGTACATTATGATTAAGGAAGAAGAAGGTAAAAAAAATGATAAAAGTCAATACAGCGGTATATGGATATATGTTCCTCTCGTAAAGTTACAGCATATTGAGAGGGTATCCACACAAGATCCAAACCTATTGGCGCTGACCTTATCGATCGAAGGAGGACACAAAATTAAAGCTGCGCTTGTTTCCGAGACAGAAAAGGAATTAGAATCCTATTTGCAACGGGTAAGGCAGCTTTTGCTAAAGGATGATGTTTCTACGGATATAGACTAGGATGAAAGGGATAACGTTAATAGCTGTTTTTCTATACAAAGATTTAAGGATAGACTTCTTAAACCGATTTCTACAAAGTCGATGCACAAAATATCTTGGCGAATTTCTCTTATGGTACCCATGCCAAAGGAAACATGCTCCACTACAGCACCTTCAAAAAAAGCGTGTTGAACAGGTGCTTTCCTTGAAAAAGGTTTAGAAAAATGAGTCCATCCAGTAGATGGATTAGGATTTGGAGTTTGAACTTTCTTGCCTTTTTCATCGGAAACAGGGGCCCTATGAATATATCTTTTAACCTCGTGTAAAAATTGAGAGGGTTTCACCAAGGCACCGTTATAAAAATCTGTAGTTAGCAACTTTAGAGAGGTGCGAGCCCGTGTCATGGCAACATAAAAAAGTCTCCGTTCCTCCTCCAGCGCCATAGAATTTCCTGCGGCATGGTCTGCAGCACTGGATGTAGTGGGAAATTGTCCATCAATTAGATCGATGATATAAACATGATCAAATTCTAAACCCTTGGCGCTATGAATCGTTGAGAGAAGAACTGTGTTTTTTCTCTGTTTTTTTGATGCTTCCATGAGCTTAGGCAGTTGATGCAATCTTTCTAAAAACTCGATAAAGCTGCTAGTATGTGTAGCGATACGTTTCAGATTGGATAAGATCATCTGAAGCGTATCCTGAGAATACTTCAAACGTTTGCTGTTGGTTTGTAAAAAATTGTTGTAACTAAGCTCGTTTTCAATGAATAGAAGAGCTTCTAAGGGTGATTTTGTGGCGAGCGCTGTAAAAGATTTTTTTAGATCAATCATACGCTCTTTTTGATAGCTTGGAAATCCAGAAAAGTGTATTAAACTATCAAAAACCGACTGTTTATT
>CALECF010000196.1 GCA_937948705.1 uncultured Anaerosolibacter sp.
CGCTAGGAAACCCCTAGGTTTCCTTCGACGACAGCAAAGCTGTCTGAGCACCTTCCTAAATGAGGGCAGGGGATTTCATCCCCTACAACCCCTATTTTTTTATATAATAGGAAAGTAGAACTTTCCTATTATATAAAAAAATAGCAGCTACTCTAGCTACTATTTATAGGTTTTCTCACTTATATCTTTTCTGCCTTGATCCCTTATGAACCGTTTTTTGTTTTCCACAAGCTTTTGGTATTCATTCTGATCAATAATCCCCTGTTTTTTAAGATTGTCCATCATCTCAATAAACTGTCCGCATAAATCCGTCAAATCCTTTTTCACTCTGTTCTCTTCACGCATTCCCATAACACCCTTTTTTCTTATTGCATTGCGGATGAAAAAACACAACAAAGCTCATAGGTTTCTTCTCTCTATTCTTTCAATATATCTTTGAAACGGTTTTTTGTCAATGTTTTATTATATTTTAATTACTTTTTTTATATTATTAACTACTATTATTCAATATATTTATATTATTTTGTTACAACGCTTTTTTATGGTCCCTAGAGGCTCTCTTACCTATCTTGCTTATACCCATATAAATACTTTTAAAACATATCTTTCTACACAATTCCTTCTCTCCAAAAAAGAAAAAAACTGCTGACTTATTACGCAGCAGTTCTTTATGATAAATCTTATTTGCCATCCTCTGTTACCGTGATTGTTGGTCCAACTCTCCATGGACGTGGATCTTCTGTTGCAGACGCTACAACACCCATACCTATGTTTACCAATACCATCAACAATACAGCTACCAGTATCTTTCTCATCAAAATCTCCCCTTTTGTTTATATTTTAGTTTTGCATAGAACGATGTCTAGCAATTTCTTACTATTATTTATATCTATCTCCATAAAATATCTAACTGCTTTCAGGAGAATATTTTTTATATGCTCTTGGAAATAAGTATCAAAATTTCGTGTCTTTTCTCTTAATATTTCTTGTACTAGCTGTTCTATGTATATATCTTTCTGTCTATAGATATAACAATCAATTAGTCCATCATAGGCATCTACTTCAATTTTAATATTCTCTATATCCTTCGCTCTGTACAATGCTTTGGTTAATGCATTTTCTGCAGCATCATAGTTATTGATAGCTATGAATCTGTAGCCTAAAACGAGATAGGAATTCGCTAAACTGATACTATTTGTCTTTAGTCGAATATTTATGCTTTCATTCAAACAATCAATAGCTTTTTCCAATTCTTGATTTCTATAATGAACTTCTGCTAGATTAACTAAAAGTAACGCTTTCGCTTCCTGGTTATCTACAGCTCCCGACATTTCATAGATTTGTTGGTAGATCTCTAATGCTATATCCGTATCACCCTGTTCTAAATAGCAGTTTGCCTTTAACATTAGGACATCTATCCGTCGAGGCAATGGGAGATCATCGTATGTGCTTTCTAGCTCTTTCAACAGTTCGATGCTTCGTTCATACATTCCTAATTTTTTATAGGCTAACGCATTATTGAATATCAGTCGAAGAGTCAAGTCACTATCAACAATCTGATTATTCTTCATAATTAATAGCGCTTGGTTATCCAAATGGATTGCATCTTCAAAGTTTCTCCTGTCTATCGCACATTTTGCAAGTTTCCAATATACATGGGCTATATTTGAATTACTAGGAAGTCTTGTATAGTTCTCCAACGCAATTAAATAATTGATATAGCTATCATTAATCCTTTCAGCTCTATAGTAATAGTCTCCTACCGTCTCATAGATCTGAGCTTTCTTTTCAGCAATATCCCAATCCTTTAAAATATTTTTTACCTGTCGAAACTCCTCAAGGAACTTTTTTCCATCTTCATTAAACAGAGCATTGAGATTATTTAGATGTTTGGCCAAACTAGCCTCAGCCTGCTCCATTTCACTGCACATGAGATATTCAGCTGTAAAATCTACAGATATTTTTCGCTCCTTTGCCAATCTCTTCAGGTTCTCTACAATAATCTCTGCCGTATCCTTTGTCAGCTTTGTTTTTCCCTGTTCGATGTAACTAATTAAATTTCTGCTAATCTTGCCGTCTGCAGCATCCTGCTGGGTCGCATCTAAGTAGACTCGTAGTCTTTTCAATTTCTCCCCTGGTGGTAAAATGGTATTTTCTAAAAAATACATGAACTTTCCTCCCGATGCTTGACAAATCTAAATTTGAGCTTTTTTTGTATTGTTTTTACAAAATTCTGCATCTTTTTTTATATTCTATCAATCTTCGCTCTAATTTGTCAATATATTTTTTAAATTGTTTTACTAATACTTCGGAACTATATTTTTTTGTATATATTCAACTGATATTTATTTCCTGTAAAATTTTGTACTATTTATAAAAATATGCAATAAATTTTGCTCCAGGCAACAAAAATAATTGTCCTAACAAAGTGCCCAGAAACTTAGTTCCAATAAGCATAATCACTAGTGCCTTTACATCTCCAAATTCACGATTCCCCCGATAGGCTTCATCGGTAATGATGGCTGCCTTTGGATCGATGAATAAAGTAAGTAGAATACTTGCTACCCCATTGATCATACCTGAAGATGCCGATGCCGCCAGTCGGTTTTCTGGCACATAAATGGCAGAGTAATAGGCTGCCAATACCCCTATGCTATAGATTCCTGTGATCAATGCATTGAGCAACAACAGTCTTTTGGGTATATTCTTAAAGCGTAAGCCTTCTAGCATGCCGCGACTGGGCTTCGTAGCACTTCTAGCGATTCGCCTCATATTCCCATTGCTTAAGGCATGGATTACCAATCCAGGAATAGATCCAGTCTCCTCTAGCTTCGCAACAGCCTTCCCAAACAGTTTTAAAAATGTTGGTACAAAGAGAATACCAAATAATGTTCCTACTGTTGTAGCAAAGACTACCTTTCTCACATCTTGAATAGGATCATAATTCATTTGAATGCTTTGATCAATCATCAGTCCAATCAACGGCCCCTGGAGCATATTGGCAGTTCGTGATACCAATACGATAAGGTTAAATAGAGAGGTAGAGAGGGCAAAATTTCCGCTCCGTATAGAATTAAGCCGTACCGAATAGGAAAGAGTATCAATAAAATGAATAATTACTGTCAGTATAACCAATTTCCATGATAAAGCCACCATTAACGCCATAAGAACCCCATCTTTCCTTCACCCCAACAAAGGCTTCATTTTATGCTCTCAAAAACATATTAACACGTATTCATTCTAACCATGCAAAAATAAAATATTCCTATCCCTATGAATGATTCACGCTAAAAAAGGGTCTTCATCAGACCCTTTCCAATTTGTTTTTTATTCTATAACAATGACAGCACTGCTTCCAATCTCTATCCGATTATATAGAAACTCTGCATGGCTTGTATAATTTCTTACACACTTATGGGATCTAGGCACTGTGCCCAAGGTAAAAAGATATTCCTTATGTCCTGGATCCACGAGTTTCCCATCCACTTTTTTGAAATCCACAGGAACGCCATGAATGTAGGCCCCACCTGTAAACCTGATGGCATAAGGAGCATAACCTGCAATCTCCCTAGTGATATCATCTAAATATAAAAACTTCACTTTTTTCTCGATGGCCATATAGTAACCTAAGGGTGTTTCAAACTTATACTTTTCCTTAGCACCTGTTGTGGCGAGGGTATAAGACACCAGGGTCCACTGATCATCCTTAAATTCGAATACTCCCTGGTTCTGGTTCTTTCTATCGACTACGATTACCTGTCTTAGTTGTTCAATGGAGTTTTTAAATGACACATATTTTTTAGGGACATAATACACGCCTTCAAAGTTTAGTGTCGTGACTTTATAAAACTTTTCATCCTCTTCTAATACAGTGAGGATAGTCCCATCTGAAATATATCGAAATCCAGCATTGGTATTAGGTTCTACGTATGCTGGTGCACTTTGATATCGCAAGGTTCCATAGATATCTTCTTCTTTGCCTTGATAGGCTGGGGCCGTACCATTTCGATTCTTATAATTAGAAATGAAAGCTGTCTTGTGATTTTCTACTTCCCTCTTGAGCGAGTCAATCTGCTGTTCCATTTTTTCGAACTGAAATTCCCTTGGCTCGCCTAGAGCACCAAATACATAGCCATGTTTGATTTCTTCTCCAGCTTTCCAATAAACCTTATACCACAAATCTGATTGATATTTTTTTAGATACTCACCTTTTACTGCCTCAGTAAGGTTTAACTTCTCAAAGATCACCGCTCTTCTTAATATCTTAGCACTCGTATTTGGCGTTTCGCGAATATTAATGTCGGAGCCCCATACTAGGAAATAATTATATGCCATGGGATATCGATCATAGGCAAGATTCATACGGACACTTGCAGGTAACTGGGTCTCGAAGGTCCTTATCGTAGTGTATAAAGAGGCTGCATTTGCCTGCTGCTCTATGGCCACCTGAGGTAGCAGCTGTGCTTCCTCCGTCTTTTTTTGACTTTCTGCGCGATCAGTGATGTTTTCATCATCCTGAATGTCAATATCATTTACATTTTCTTCCACATCACTAGGTTCAGATACATCGTTCTCCCCTTGATTTTCCGGGTTCTTTAAAGTCTCTTCTTGTATAACAGGAGGCGGCTCCACGGGATCAGCTTTGCTGACCTGGCAACCTGTTAGTACAAGCACTAGAACCAATATCCATATCATTTTCTTCATTGATTACACCTCCAAAACAACTTGTCTTTTAAAATTCTATTCTATACATACCCAGAATATATTCCCCTACCCGTTGAATTTTATCCATTTTCATCCACATCTTAGCTTATATTCATAGTCCTCTATTTATTCCCTATAGCAAAAAGGATAGTTCTCTGGCAGAGAACTATCCTTTTTGCTATAGATATGCTATTTTACTTGGTTGGTTAAAGTCCCTATCTTCTCAATGCTGCATTCTACAATATCCCCAGGATTCAAGAACTTAAATGGGCTGAATCCCATACCTACGCCAGCTGGGGTACCCGTGGCAATAATATCTCCTGGTTTTAGGGTCATCCCCTTAGATAAATCGTGAATAATCTGGGGAATATTGAAGATTAGATTCCTTGTATTGGAACTCTGCCGCAATTCCCCATTCACACGGCAAGCGATCTCCAGCTCCACAGGAGAAGGAATCAGACTTTTATGTACCAAATAAGGCCCCATGGGGCAGAATGTATCTAAACTTTTTCCCTTATGCCATTGGCCATGCAGCTTCTGAAGTCCTCTTTCGCTAACATCGTTGAGAATCGTGTATCCAAAAATATATTGCTCTGCATCCTCCTGAGGGATGTTCTTACCCTCTTTCCCTATAATAACAGCCAGTTCCACCTCATAATCTAACTTCTGGGAAATACCTGGATGACTATCAATAAAGTCTCCCTCTCCAATGGCAGGCGCAGCCACCTTGCTAAAATAGATGGGGGCTTTCGGAATCATTTCCTGATCACCTAGGACAGTTCCAACCTCTTTGGCGTGATCCAAATAGTTTTTTCCTAAGCAAAAGATGTTTCTTCGGGGATATGGAATTGGGGCCTTAAGTTTTACTGACCGTAGAGGTATCCCTTCACTGGAAAGAACACCTTGCTCTATTGCTTCACTCATTTTTCTCCCTAACTCTTCTGTAAAAGTATCTATTAGCTCCAGCATTGTCTTTGGACGTTCAGCAATCTGTTTATTTTCAAAAAACTGATCCAGTGGAATAATTCTTTCGTGTTTGTGTTGATAAATTCCAATTTTTTCCTCTGTTCCTTCTATATAGGTCACAAAATACATATAACCGCTCCTTTCCATATTCTTCTTCATAGTTTTTTCGATGAATCTCTCCCTAATTCCTTTTTTTACAAAGGAATTATCTATGTTTTTATGGAATATTATGAATAACTGGTTATACTCTTTTTGTTTTGGGGTATAGGTTTGGTAAACATAAGACAAAGGAGCGTATTCTATGAAAATAAACTTTTTAGGTGCTGCCCAGATGGTTACAGGTTCTAATTATCTTATCACCACAGATACCCATAAAATCTTGTTAGACTGCGGACTGTTTCAGGGTGGTAAAGAAACAGAAAAGCTTAATATCCTTCCTTTTGCTTTTAATCCTTCTGAAATTGACTTTTTAATATTAAGTCACGCCCATATTGACCATAGTGGTAGAATCCCTAAGCTTGTAAAAGAAGGCTTCCGTGGTAGAATCATTTGTACCCGTGCCACATCCGACTTGGCGGATATACTTCTAAAGGATAGCGGCCACATTCATGAAATGGAGGCAACTTGGGAAAACCGTAAAAGACTACGAGCTGGATTAGATCCTGTGCAGCCATTGTATCGGGTAGAAGATGCTGAAAACAGTTTGCAATATTTTGATCCTATACTCTACAATCAAAAAATAAATTTGACAGATTCCATCGAACTTCGCTTTCAGGACGCAGGCCACATCCTTGGCTCTTCCATTGTAGAACTTTGGATTCGCGAGGGCGACCAAGAGACCAAGCTTGTCTTTTCTGGAGACTTAGGAACTAAGGATAGACCTTTACTTCGAAATCCATCCTATATTGAGGATGCTGACTATTTGATTTTGGAATCCACCTACGGAAATCGACTCCATGAGGAACCTGAAAAGAGAGTTTTAAAACTTATGGATATCATCTCCAAAACCATCACCAGAGGTGGCACGGTAGTTATCCCTTCCTTCGCCGTAGGTAGAACCCAGGAATTGATTTATGAACTAAATAAATACTATGATCATAAAGAAAAGATTCAAGACTTCCTAAACGTTCCCGTATATGTGGATAGTCCTATGGCAACCTCCGCAACGGAAATTTTCAGAAAACATGCTGATTGTTTTGACGAGGAGACCCGTGGGTACATTTTGAGAGGAGACAACCCCCTGGATTTCCACAATCTTCACTTTACCAAAACCGCCGAAGAATCCCGATTGTTAAATGCCTCTGATGAACCAAAAATTATCATCTCCGCCAGCGGCATGTGCGATGCCGGCAGGATTAAGCATCACCTTAAGCATCACCTATGGAAGAAAAACTCTAGCGTCATCTTTGTTGGATATCAAGCAGAGGGTACTTTAGGTCGTTCTATCAAGGACGGCATTAAGAACGTGAAAATTTTCGGTGAGAAGATTCAGATTCGTGCTGAAATCCATAGCATTGAAGGCTTTTCAGGCCATGCAGATCAAGGTGAACTTCTAGATTGGCTTAGAAATATCAAAAATCCCCCTAAGAAAATCTTTATCGTTCATGGGGAGCTCGATGCATCCACCCATTTTGCCCATATGATTCGTGATGAATTTGGCATAGAAACTGTAGTACCAAGCTTAAATGAAAGTTTTAATCTAGGCGAATACAGTGTTGACCTCACTAAAAAAACGTCCTCTATTACCCCTGCTGAAATTGTTGGACTTGATCACAGCGCTAGAAATATGTCCCGTGATTTGAATACAGCCATTGAGCGTATTCAAATACTATTAGGAACTGATTTATCAGCAATGGATTATCAAGCATTGAAGAATAAGCTGATTCAGCTGGAAAAAGAAGTGATTGATCTCAATATGCTCTTAGGGGACAAAGAAGAAAGGAAGGAATAATGAAGAAAAGATGGTTTATTTCTCTTTTGATCTTATTTATACTTCTATCTCATTTAGGGAAATTTCCATTTTGGTACACCTTTAGAAGCTATGTTCTGATGCCCTTATACGACCTTGACGTCGTAAAAAGTAGTACACTCCACCAAAAAGGCATTCGTTTTCATATACCTAGTGGTATCCAAACTCTTACAAAGGATTGGTACCCCTACATGCTCCATCACAATGGCAGCAAGGCTTTTTCCCAGCATATAGGAAAGAGGGTCTCCCTTGATATTTTATATAGCTTTGGCTATTTTGACTTCTGGAAAGGCAGTTCTTCTTTTTATGATTTGAATTCACCCTATTGCGGTGCCTTTTATGGGGGCTATGCGGTATTTACCCATAATCCTCTGTGGACTTATGGGTTTGACCAAGAAGGCAGCATATCGATGGATGAGCTTTCCAGGGTACCAAGTTTTGACCAAACCCACTTAGTTCTGCCTTCTATCGGCCTCTCATCAGATCAGGGAGTATTTCACTATCAAGTCAAGGATATTCAATATAATCAATCCTATATCGGTTACATTGGCTGGGTTCGAATTGATACGGATATTCAAACCAATGCCCCCATCCATGTAGGGACCCTGAAAGATTATCCAGGCTATTATCAATATGGTGTGCCCCCTCCCACTTGGTTTCATGGGGTAAATTATCCTGTTGTTGCTTTAAAAGGACGGACCTATGTACGATATTTCGAAGAACACGGCGGAACCTTTTTTCTATATGTCATGGCACAAGACGAAGAAACCTTAAACCAATGCGATCAGCAGCTCCTTTCTGCTTCTTCAATTACATACTAAAGGTAAACGTCCCTAAGCATATCAGCTTAGGGACTCTTACGTTCTTATAATTTAAAATTTTAACCTTATTCAATAAGCTCCATACCATACCCTGTATTCCCTAAGTAACTATTTCTCAAAAAATCTGCTATATACCCTCTATCTTGCAAGGATATCAATTCGCAAAAATGTTTTTTAATTTCATTTTAATGTAGCCGTCAATTGCTTGCTCAATTTCTCGGTTTAGGTGTTTTTTCTTTTCCCCAATGACATCCTCCATGGTTTTTCTGACCTCACCTATGATTTCAGCCTTACGGGCTTGGATCATCTGATCCAGTTCCTTCTCCACTTCTTCCCTTAACTGCTCTATAATGACATCTT